>CANCOG010000148.1 GCA_947379685.1 Flavipsychrobacter stenotrophus
TTTCCACCCCCACTTCATCTACCTTATTGCCGGCAAACAGGTAACGCATTCCCTTTTGTTCAAATTCACCTTTAAGGGCCAAAAGCTCGCCCAAACTATTTGTGGCTACATCAAAGAGGTAAACAATTACATCTGCCTTATCCATGGCATCGCGACTGCGTTCCATGCCTTGTATTTCTATCAAGTCGCTGCTGTGTTCTCTAATTCCTGCGGTATCGATAAGGCGGAACAACAACCCATTTATATTCAATGTTTCTTCAATAGTATCTCGTGTAGTGCCTGCAATGTCGCTAACAATCGCCCGCTCTTCGTTAAGCAGCGTATTCAGTAAGGTACTTTTGCCCGCATTGGGTTTACCCACTATGGCTACCCGCACCCCGTTCTTAATAACATTCCCCAACCGAAATGAATCGACCAGATCCTGTGTCACTGTAGTCAATGCAGCTATCAGTTCATAAAAACGGGTTCGGTCTGCGAACTCTACATCTTCTTCACTAAAATCGAGTTCCAGTTCTATGAGTGCACTGAATTGTATCAGCTGCTCCCTCATTTCACTTAGGTCATGACTGAAACCACCCCGAAGTGTATGCATCGCCGCCTTATGGGCTGTGCTGCTTTGGCTGGCAATTAGGTCCGCTACGGCTTCTGCCTGTGTAAGATCCAGTTTACCATTAAGAAAGGCTCGCAATGTAAACTCTCCCGCCTTTGCCATTCTTGCCCCGCGCTCCAGGCACAGGTTGATCACCTGCCTCAGTATATAGTCCGATCCATGACAACTGATCTCCACTACATCCTCGCCTGTATAGCTTTTCGGATTGCGGTACAGGCTAGCCACCACTTCGTCTATTACCGTACTACCACTTTTTATCCGGCCAAAATGCAGGGTATGGGTGGGTTGCCCGTTAAGATCTTTACCAGAAAAAATACTTGCTGTAATGGAGATGGCATCGGCTCCACTCAGGCGTATAATGCCTATGGCTCCTTCGCCTGGCGGGGTTGCAATGGCAATAATAGTATCGGCGTGTGTCATGGAGTTCCGGAAAAAGCCTAAAGTTAAGATTAGTCAGGCAACTCAGTCCTGTAGTGTGTATTTTTCGCCGTATAGTTTATTTGTGCGCTTTTTCTTTCTATTTTTAGACATTGATTTTGAATAAACATGGCCAAAAAAACAAAGCAGGTTACTGTGCAGGAGCAACAAAAAACGGGAAGCACCCATCCCGAAAATGAATCTATCAATACACCGGCCGAACAATTTTCGTTAAAAAGTTTCCGCGCCCAGGCTATAATACTGGCCTTCATTGCCTTTATTATTTACAGCAATACGTTCAAACACGAGTATGCATTCGACGATATGATGGCCCTAGTCAGCAACGATTATGTACAGCAAGGCTTCGCAGGCATTGGTGATATCATGACCAAGGATGCCTACCAAAGCTATCTGGAACACAAAAACGGGGGCAACCAGCTGGCTGGTGGCCGTTACCGACCGCTTTCGCTGGTTACATTTGCCATTGAACAACAATTTTTCGGCACGAATGCTCCGGAAGACCCGGGCAAGGTGGGTAGTCGTAAACCTGAAGATGAAGCAAAGCTGATCAGTGACATGCACACCCGCCACGTTATCAATGTATTGCTTTATGCACTTTCGGTAGTTGTGCTTCTTTATTTTTTAAGGAAGGTTATCTTCCCCGAAAGCCCTGTTATCGCCTTTCTCACGGCCCTACTATTCACCATTCATCCATTGCACACCGAAGTAGTGGCAAATGTAAAAAGCCGCGACGAGATCTTATCCGTGTTGTTTATTGCGCTCACCTTCATTCAGGCATTTAAATATAAAGAAACCGGAAAAAAGAAAGACATGATATGGGGTCTGGTTGCATTTTTCCTGGCCTTACTTTCCAAAGAATATGCTGTTACACTTATTGCATTGCTCCCGCTATCTTTCTACCTCCTCAAAAAAGAAACTATTGCACAAAGCTTTAAATCGGCAGCACCGTTTGCCATCCCATTTGTTGTCTATATGATGCTCCGCTTATCGTCGGTTACTGCTGCGGCAGAAGGCGCAGAAGCAGACATAATGAACAACCCTTACCTATATGCCACCGGCTTGCAAAAAATAGCGACCGAAATAATGGTGCTCTTCAACTACTTAAAGCTGCTGGTCTTCCCCCACCCGCTCACTGCCGACTATTCCTTCAACCAGATCCCTTATACCGATTTTGGCAACCCAATCGTGTTATTATCGCTGGGCATACACATTGCATTAATAACAACCATGTGCTACCTGTTCATAAAACGGCACATACTTTGTTTTGCAATCGCCATTTACCTCGCTAACCTTTCCCTGGTAAGTAATATACTGTTTAATATAGGAGCCCCCATGGGTGAACGCCTTGTGTATCATTCTTCAATTGGTTTTGCAATGGCGGTCGCCTACCTGCTGTACCGTGGTCTGGGAACAATAAAACCTGCCAATGTTTCTAATGCTATCCTGGCCGGACTTATGATTGTCGTGGTTGCATTATCCGGCTTCAAGACCCTCGATCGCAACCAGGCATGGAAGAACAATAACACGCTATTTTTTACCGATGTAAAGACTAGCCCCAACAGTGTACTGGTGAATACCAATGCAGGTTCTGCGTGTATGTCATACGGAAAAGAGAACAGGGCCGATACAGCTAAAAGCAGGGAATGGTTTGGTAAGGGGGTAACTTATTTCAGCAAGGCGATCTCTATAAATAAGGGGCATATGCTTGCCTACCAGAACCGGGGCTTGTGTTATTTCAATATGGGAAACCCGGACAGGGCACTTGCAGATTGGGATACGGTTCGCACTCATGCGCCAAATCACGCTGACCTCGCAAAATATCTGGATGCCGCGGGAAGGTACTTTTTCAGTCAGGGCATGAAATTCAATAAGGAGAATAATACTGGTGACGCAATTGCCGCGTTTCGCAAAGCGGCCGATGCAGCGCCCAATGTTCCAGATATCTGGTTTAACCTGGGAGCAACTTGCCTCAATGCGCACCAGAATGAAGAAGCAAAAAAAGCATTTACTAATACCTTACAACTTACGCCTAACAACACCGAAGCGCGGCGATTGCTTGAGCTTGCAGGGCAACAGTAACGCAACGACCTGTAGTTTTTGAATTTATAAAACGTTGGAAATAAATTACAAATAGCCGTCGGGTTTATGACCAGACGGCTATTTTATTGTATGGAATATTGTTCAGGATTAACCAGTTAACGAACTAAGGTGGGCGTAAACAGGTGGTTAGGACACCCGTATCTTTTGCTTTCAGTACATGATGCGGCTACCAATAGCACGAGGATAATTGCAACTACCGGAATGAAACCGCGGAATTTATTGTTGATCTGCATACTTATTTAGTTATGAATAGTAAAAAGCTCCTTTAACTTTGTACGAAGTTACAAAAGATTTATGAAACGTATTCACTTTATAGCCATTGGCGGTGCAATTATGCACCAACTGGCCCTTGCTTTGCAGAAGCAGGGATATATCATTTCGGGTAGTGATGATGAAATTAATGACCCGGCTAAAAGCAACCTTGCAGCGGCCGGACTTCTACCCGCCGCGTTCGGCTGGTTTCCTGAACGCATCACAACCGATGTGGAAGCTATTGTGCTTGGCATGCATGCCCGTGCTGATAATCCTGAGTTACTGGCTGCCAAAAAAGCCGGCATCCCCATCTACTCCTTCCCACAATATGTATATGAAGTAAGTAAGAACAAGAAACGCGTTGTGGTGGCAGGCAGCCATGGTAAAACAACCATCACCTCCATGATCATGCATATTCTCAAACACCAGGGTATCGACTTCGACTACCTGGTTGGTGCACGGGTTGCAGGGTTTGATCAGTCAGTCAAGTTGAGCGATGCGCCGATAATTGTACTGGAAGGTGACGAATACCCAGCCTCTGCCGAGGAAAAAAGGCCGAAGATATTTTTCTACCATCCACATATCAGTGTCCTGAGCGGTGTTGCATGGGATCATATTAACGTATTCCCTACGTACGAGATATATTTCAACCAGTTCGAGCAATACCTGCAGGGTATGGAACCGAGTACAAAGTTGTTTTATAATAATGAGGACAGCGAAGTTCAACGGGTTGTTGCAACATCTGGCACACAAACAGACGCAATACCCTATTCCACCCCACCCTTCCACTATGAGGATGGTACACCCGTGCTGGAAACAGCCAACGGTCCGATACCTGTCTCTGTATTCGGCAGGCACAACCTGCTCAATATGATGGCAGCTGTTGATGTCTGTATGGAACTGGGAGTCGCTGAGGCCGATTGCTACTCCGCCATTGCATCCTTTACCGGCGCAGCCCGCAGACTGGAGAAAATAAAGGAGGAACCAAACTTGCTGGTCTACCGTGATTTTGCACATGCCCCCAGCAAACTTCGCGCTACATTAAATGCAGTAAGAGAGGCCTACCCTAACCACCACCTTGTAGCTTGTTTCGAGTTGCATACTTTTAGCAGCCTGAACGAACAGTTTTTGAATGAATATGCGCACAGCATGGATGCAGCCGACGAAAGTATAGTCTTCTTCAGTCATCATGCACTTCAGTTGAAGGGCCTGCCGCATCTGGAACGGGAGACCGTAAAACATCATTTCCGGAGAGAGGACATTTCCATTATTGATAACCGGCAGGAGCTGGAACAGAAAGTAACAGGTATGATCAGCGGAAAACAGAAGCCTGTGTTTTTATTATTAATGAGTTCCGGAACTTTCGACGGAATTGACTGGAATAGCGTAAGTTCGCAATAGATTTTATAACCTGACCATGCCAAACCTGATACTCAAAAGGCCAATAGTTTTTTTCGACCTGGAAACAACCGGAACCGACAACGTGAAAGATCGTATTGTGGAACTGGCCTTTGTTAAATTAATGCCCGATGGAAAAAAAGATAACTATACCAAAAGGATAAACCCGGGTATGCCTATTCCTCCGGAATCAATTCAATTTCATGGCATTACCGATGAAGATGTAAAAAACGCGCCCTCTTTCAAACAGGTAGCTCATGAACTTTATGAGTGGATGCGGGGATGCGACCTTGGCGGATATAATTCCAGCAAATTCGATTTACCGTTACTTGCAGAAGAATTTTTAAGAGCCGGCCTGAATGTTGATTTTACGGAACGCCATATGATTGACGTACAGCAGATATTTTTCAAAATGGAAAGCCGTACGCTGGCCGCAGCATATAATTTTTATTGCCATAAAGAGCTTGAAAATGCACATAGTGCCGAGGCAGATATCAACGCTACCATCGAAGTGCTTACAGCCCAACTGGAGAAATATACGGATCTGGCTACCGATGTTCCCGGCCTGCACAAATTCACACATACCGATGAATATGTTGATTATGCGCGCCGTATTGCACTTAAGGATGGCCATCCGGTTTTTAACTTCGGAAAGCACAAAGGCAGGAAAGTAGAAGAAATTTTCACGGCTGAACCACAATATTATGATTGGATGATGCAGGCCGATTTTGCCCTGCACACCAAGCAAAAAATATCTGAAATATTAAACAAAATGAAGCTAAGAAAGGCCGGTTTAAAAGTTTAGCAAATTATTTTGTTCTCGTTTATAAACATTATTATTATTTTGCCGTTTCATATAGTAAAGCCTTCTTGAAAAAACTTGTCATAATACCGACCTATAACGAAAAAGAGAACATCGAAAAAATCATCCGAAAGGTATTTTCTTTGAGTGGTAACTATCATCTGCTGATCGTGGATGATGGCTCGCCCGATGGAACAGGCGCAATTATTAAAGGTTTGCAGCAGGAATTCCCGGCTGCCCTTCACTTGCTGGAACGTAAAGGAAAACTCGGGTTGGGCACCGCCTATATTGCTGGCTTCAAATGGGCACTGCAAAAGGAATACGAATACATTTTTGAAATGGATGCCGACTTTTCCCACAAACCCGATGACCTGGAGCGACTTTTTGCTGCCTGTGCCGATGGTGCCGACGTGGTAGTAGGTTCCCGCTACATAAAGGGAGGCCGTGTAGTCAACTGGCCGTGGGACCGTATTTTCATATCACGGGGAGGTGCTTTCTATACTAAAATGATCACATGGATGCCGGTAAACGACCCCACAGCTGGTTTCGTTTGTTATAGCCGCAAGGTGCTCAGTGCAATTCCGCTGGACAATGTGCATTTTATTGGTTATGCATTTCAGATCGAGATGAAGTACCGCGCCTGGAAACTTGGTTTCAAGATAAAGGAAGTACCAATTGTTTTCGAAGACCGCAAGGAAGGCGTTTCCAAAATGAGCGGCAACATTATTAAAGAAGCCATGTACGGTGTCTGGAAAATGAGAAGTTTTACCTGATACTTTTTTCTGTTTCAGAGTTTCGCCCAACTGCTTACCCAGGAGTTTTTCTGGTCTGCGGATGGGGATTTGCATTTCCCTTATTGCAATTACCATCAAGTTAACAGCATTTTCTTTGCGGCTTCTAATCTTTGAATTGATTGAATAAACCGTATATTGACTCTTGGCGCGCCCCTCAAAACCCACCTCTTTTTACCGTTCGTGAAATAAAATGACCGTTCGTTCCTTTGATTTCGAAAATACACCACCTGTACCTAACTTCATGCGCAAATTGTTGTAAACCATAATACACCCACAAATTATGAAAAATATACTCCTATCCATGGTACTCATGGCGGTTGCTTTTGTTGGAAAAGCACAATGTATTTCCGGCACTATTTCAGGGCCCACTGACATCACAATTGGCTACACAGGTGCCTTAACCTCCTCCGGAACATCAGGAGGTACATGGAGTAGCAGCAATCCGTCTGTAGCCACCGTAGATCCATCCACGGGAAACTTTACCGGTCTAACCACGGGGGCAGCAACGATAACTTACAGTTTGGGCGGTTCTTGCACAGGTACCTTTTCCACTTACGCAACCAATGTCACTTCTGGCATTTCCGGTCATGTAAAAACGTGTATAGGTGATACGACAACACTACACCCTACCGTTAGCGGTGGTACATGGACCAGCAGCAGTACTTCAGTAGCCACAGTCGGCAATACCGATGGTATAGTTCATGGCATAGCATCTGGAAGCACAACTTTATCTTATTCATTTACAGTTTCGTCTGTGAGTTATGTGGCTACCTGGGGTTTTAATGTTGTTGGGGTGCCGACGCTGGGACCATTATCGGCTGGGGCTTCAACAACTGCAACCTGCGCCTCTACTGGTGTGAGCTTGCGTATTTTATATCCGAATGTAACCTGGATTTCGAGAGACCCATCAATCGTTACGGTGAATAGTATTGACTCCGTGACTTGCATGCGTGACGGTGTGTCCGCCGGTTCAGCATACATTGTTTACAGTTCCGTCTATTGCTCATTGGCGACCGACTCTGCCTATTTTACTGTGTACCCGCTCCCGGCATTGGGCGCTGTCTCACCTTCAGAATACTCAGTTAGTTTTTGCAATGGAGACACAGCCACAATGTCAGTTCCAGATACCGGGGGGATTCGACACACCTGGACATGTTCCGCCAGCTATGGTTCTACTGTCGATACTACAACTGGGCTACTAACAACACACGTAGGCACTACCTATGACATGATTGGTATCAACTATACTTCATGGAACTCTTACGGTTGCGATAACTCGACCGGGACAAACTTATATGTATTAGCTGTTCCAACCCCGGGATTGGACACTGTTTTAGGTCCGGATAGTCTGATAATTGGAAGCTCCGCCACTTACACATTCACAGAACCCTTTCCTTTTGGCTCCGGCTCGTCCTGGTCTACTTCATCAAGCTCAATTGCTACAATATCCTATTGGGGTATAGTAACTGCATTGCATCCCGGAATTGTGACAATTGAGCACAACTTCAATAACACATGTGGAATGGTGACGGCTGGAAAAACAATAACAGTGCCAATGCCTACTACATCCACAATATCATCATATATTTCATCGTACGTAATTGAACATTGCTCTGGACCCGATTTCACAATCAGTTCTATTCCACATGCAGCAACTTATAACCTGATTACAATTTATGGTGATGGGCAGAAAGACACTTCGGTGATCCCAGCCTCATCTTCTACTGCATATAGTACATTTACCCACACCTATCCGAGCAGCGGCACCTATTCAGTTAAACATGTTTTATACAGTAGCGGAAGCCCAATTGACTCAATTTCCTATTCTTATCTACATAGAAGTTGTAGAAATATTTCGCTTTCGTTCTATAATGACCTAAATGGCAATTGTTCATTCGATTCATCAACTGAACATCTTAATTATACGCCACTATGGGTTGAAGTAGATTCAAATGGCATTGCTATTGATACTATATCTGCGACCAGCGGGGCCTATTATGAAGCTTGGGGCAGCACTGGCGATATTTACGCATTTAGAACAAGTGGACTGGATTCGTTCCTTGCATTTTCATGCCCATCTTCCGGAATCATTTTCGATACTATTGGATCAACCTTTAGCTCCACCTATAACTTGGTAGCACTTTCTTGTAATTCGACAACAACGGGATTTGACTTGTATGGAACTTCGAAACTAACGGCCGGCCGGCATGCCGGTTTGGGAGTAATTCATGTCAATAATGCTTCATGTACTCCTCAAAATGGCATTGTCACTCTCTTTTTTAGCCCAAAATACAAATTAGACACTGACTGGACATACCCACGACCAACTTCAATATCAGGTAACACGATTACCTGGAATTTTACAGGGCTTTCGGCAGCAACATTGCCGGTGTCAATCACATACGGCCTTCAGCTACCGACCTCTTCCAGCACCTGGCTTACCCCTGGCGATACCGTCCATACCCGAATTGTAATCACCCCCACAGTTGGCGATGCAGATTCAACCAACAACATTATTATAAGAGTAGACACAGTTAAATCATCCTACGACCCTAACCATATCTCCGTTTCACCAGAAGGTGGAATTCTTAACGGTACGAAACTGCACTATGCCATTGAATTTGAAAACGATGGTAACGATACTGCCCGTAATGTCTACATTATGGATACCTTATCTGACAACCTGAACCCATATACGCTCGCAGTAACCGGGGCAAGTGCATCGATGAACATTGCCATTTTACGTGCTGGCGGCCATAACATTGTAAAATTCGACTTCCCCGGCATTAATCTGCCCGATAGCAGCCACCATGGCGCAGCAAGGGGTGTTGTCATGTACGACATAAAGGCCCGAACCGGGCTCGCTGATGGCACTGGCATTTACAGTCACGCCGGTATTTACTTTGATGATAATGAAGTAGTGCTTACAGATACAGCAGTTAATTCAATCGTTGTTCCTCAGTTAACAATTGCAACTTCATCAAGCGATTCTATCTGTGGCAGTAATTCGTTACACTTTACAGCCGCACCTCACTCGGTTCCGAATAGCCACTACCATTGGTGGGTTAACGCAACCACGGCTGGTACCGACAGCCTTGGGCTTACAGCTTCAGTTAGCCCCGGTGATACTGTAAAGTGTGTGATGACCGCGATAATGGACGATACATTGTATAGTTCTTCTAACAGGATCATATTTTACAACGGATCAGCTCCGTCTGCGGCAACAATCTCTGGAGCTTCAACAGTATGCGCTGGCGCCTCAGCAACATTAATTGCTTCAATTTCCGGTGGCACATGGACCAGCACAAATCCATCGATGGCGACCGTGACCGCCGGAATAGTTACAGGAGTCGCTCCAGGCACCGATACTATTGTCTATAATATTACAAATAGTTGCGGAACAGCATTATCAAGAAAAGTTATTGCTGTAAACCCCGCGCCTGTTGCGGGTTCGGTATCCGGAGTAGCCAGTACGTGTATCGGCACAACAACAACCTTGACCGCAACTACATCTGGTGGCACTTGGAGCTCCACTTACCCTTCAATAGCTACGGTGAGCGGTGGAGTCGTTACAGGAGTCGCTGCAGGTGTCGATACAGTTATCTATTCGGTAACCAATAGCTGCGGAACGGCAACCGTCCGTACACCAGTTACAATTTCCACATCACCTTCGGCTGGCAGCATTTCCGGAACCACACATATATG
>CANCOG010000149.1 GCA_947379685.1 Flavipsychrobacter stenotrophus
AAGTCTTATTTCGGAGCGAGATATTATGTAAATTATGGGTACATCATAAAGGCAATTCCGCTGGATGGCGTAATAATGCACATTTTCATGGGCCTTGGATCGATTGAACATCAAATTAATGAAAGGATAAAAGAACTTTTAGACTTTGAAAATGAAGTTCCTGACGAAATAAGGAAAATAGAATTGCAGGAACACATTAAAAGTAACATAGTGAATATTTTCAATACCGTAAACTCAGAGGCGGACTTACTCGATGAATTGAAACGAAAACCTAACCTAAATTATGTTTGTCAGGTGGTGAAAAAGCACTTTGGCTTGTTGTAAACAGCTGCTTCCTTAAATATAAAACTGGCTATCCTTCTGGTTATCCTCCACAACCAATTATCTCCTAAAAGTTTTTAGATTGCCCCGCACGAGCAAATTATGGGCCATCAGGTTTTCACCACCAAAACCTAGGGCGCGATTTCATTAATCGTATAACCCTACCTAACGAATCTGTTTCACTCCAAAACGATATTGAGCGGTCAATTTCATACAATAAATAACCAGTAAAAAGGATCAAAAGACTTCACACAAAAAACAACAATAAGATATTTTTTCTTTTGAACATTTTTATTACTTTTGCTCAAGTATATAGTTAATATTTTACAGCATGTATAATATTTCTGTTGTGAATAATTAAAAATAGAAATAAAAACAACATCCATTTGGATCATCTAATTGAATTGCGCCTTTGCGTACTTCAACGGACTTAAAGGCGATAAATAAACATATTGAATAAGTGGAACCAACGCCACTATAATAAGAGGGGTGGAACCTGAAAAACCGGAGAGTAAGGGCAAACAATTAATATTAAAAACATTTAAACAATGGCTATCAACGGTACGTATTACTGCCAGGATCTCAACTCAACTTTAATTATCAACAACCCGGGTAATATGCCAGGCGGCACTTTCAGCGGTTCTTTCGAACTTGATGAGATAACTATTGGCATCAATGCAACTATGAATCCCGAAATGATCGAAGGAATGCAGGTGACAGACTTTTGGTTTGGTGGAAATATTATTAACCCAAACGAATTTGTTGGTGGAGCTGGCATGCAGAACATGGACCAACCAAATGCACTTCAGGTAGCGGGTGCATACCCGACGGCTGAAGGAGTTTCTACATTTGACGGCGAATATTTATTGCAATAATAATTTTTGATGTTTCTATAAAACAATCATCCCCTGTTGCGTTTACGTGGCAGGGGATGATTGTTTTGGATAATAGTGGTTTAAGCTAGCTGCAAACCGTCAGCGGATTAATTTTGTAACTTGCAGAAAATTTCACTGATTTATGAAAAAGATTTTCCCGCTCCTGTCCCTGATTGTTTTTCTTACCACCAATACTAATGCTCAGGTTAAAGATGCAGCTGTAGAACAGATGATGACCCAGAGATACATGACCTGCGATGATATATTTTACAACACCATCACCCTTGTTCCAAAACTGTACCGTGAAAAGAAAATGGACACGCTGAAGGCAGTAATCAGTTATTGCAAAAAGAACTGCGGCTTCTATGAAGCTATAGTCGGCTTCAGCATCCTCAATTCCATTGAAAACAACACTTTTCGCGAGGAACTGACCGACACCTATAAGGATTCCACCAAGGGAAACAGCCTCAAAGATGTTATGTTCTACAAAAACAACATCTTATCGTACCTCGAAGAATACAAAAGCAACCAGAACATAGAAAAAATGCCTGCCAATTACCCGCATTACGCCTATACAGCCTATGTTGACTATAACAATTTCATGCTTGAGTTTGCCCGATCACTATTGAAAAAACCGGGACTGGGACATACGGAGCGATTCCTCGTAAAATTCTACGCTTACCCTGATTCCATGAGCCTGCGACAGCTGGATGATTCGTTGTACCATGGATCATTGATTCAGGAAGCCTACAAGGATAGAACCAAGTTTGGTGGCGTGAGTTATGGCCTTGTTTTCGGGCAATGGCACCCAACGGGGCAGCTTGCTGTGCTTGGAGATCATCCGTTCCTGGGTGCATACATTGGTGGAAGAGGTGGTGGCTTCTCCTGCGATTTTGTTATGAATTTCGGATTTGGCGACGCCGCTAACCGGTATATAGTCGTGAAGGACGACTCCATCTACAATACGAAGTATTTCTTCAACTACTACATTGGCCTGGACTTTGGGCAGGCTCTGTTTCGCACCAATCACAGCGAACTCGCATTTTTGTATGGCATAGCCTATGATGGCATTGAAACCATTGACGTGAGCAGCAATTCAAATTCGAACGCAAATTCAAACGCAACGGGTAAAGTCCTGAGCTCCCTTAACCTCAATACCGGCCTGGGCTACAAATTCTATTACCGGCATATCACCAACGACAATTCCTATCGTCATCCCTATGTGGCCCTCCAGGCAAAATATAATTTTGTGAGCTATAATAATAACGGAGGTACTGACCTCACAGGCCGTTCATTCACTTTCAGCCTGATATGGGGTATGTACGCAAAGCATATCCACCATTATTATGATAAGAATTAAGTGACACGCAGAAAGCAAACAACTGTCTGGCATTTAAATGTAAAGTTTAGCTGTAAGCCCTTACCCTTTCTGACATCTCCCTGAACGCTCATTTAGAGAGAAGGGAGACCACTCTGGCCACAAACACAAGGGCACTATGTGAGCAAGCCTATGGGGTAAAATTCAAAGTAGTACACTTAAATGGGTATATATCTTCAACTACTAAAACCCCTAATTTTGTAAAAAACAACTTGTGCTAAAAACGATAGTTCCGAGGTCTCCAACACTCAGGCAGTATATTGAGGCTTTCTATGTGTTTGATGCAGACTTACCGGAGCACCTTAGTTACCTGGCATTTCCGCATACAAATACCGGCCTGTCGTTTTTTAAAAGTGTCTCAATTGAAAGGGATAACTTCAAGGTTACAATTCGCGAAAAGCAGCCATCGGACAATTCGGTTTGTATTGAAATCCTGGGGAAATACACCCAACCAGTATTTGTTAATTATGAAGGGGCCGTTGAAGAAATATCAATTGTCTTTAGACCGCTGGGCATCAATAGATTTTTAGAGGAAGATCTATTGAACATTGCCCCCGACTATTCACAACCATTCTTTAACCAGCGTTGGCTAAGTGCCGCTGAGCAGCTGTTCAATTCCCAAAACAGAATTGAATATCTGGAAGCATTCCTGTTGTCCGTCTTCAAAGAGAAAGAGGAATATAAAACGATAGAGCAATCACTCGCAATGTTTGAAAATAGCCTGGAGGACTATAGTGTGGCGGCCGTTGCAGAACAACTGGGACTCAACATGAAAACTTTCCAAAGAAACTTTACAAAAATTATGGCCTGCGCCCCATCAGACTATAAACGGATCGCCAGGTTCCGGAACTCCATTAATTCTAAGTTTCAGTCAAAAGAAATAAAATCACTGACGAGCCTAACCTACGAAAGCAACTATACCGATCAATCATACTTTATTAGAGAGTTTAGAAAGTTGACCAGTCAAAACCCTAAAAACTTCTTTAAAGAGGTCAGTTTAGTAGATGGCGATAAAATTGTTTGGGAAATTTTGTAAATGTCCTGAAAGTCCAATTCCAGCCATGCCTGTTCTCTGAATTTTGTAAAAAAAAACAGAGATGAAAACACCACTCAACAAATTCGCCTATATCGCATTCCTGTTATTAGGAATCTACCAGGGAGTTGTACGGCACGATTACATGCAGGCTGCTGCATCCTTCGGAATTGGTCTGGCTTTCGACCCATTTAATATTGACCAGAAATGGAATGAAAGGCCAAAATGGCAACGGGCGATCTTGATCGCTAATTTAGCATTGGTTGGTGCCATGTTTGGATTTGGCATCGGGTTACATGACAGGTAGTCAATTTAGTTTTGTAAATCAATGTTGTTTAATTTCCCAAAAACACCGCATTGACGTGCGTGATTTAGGGGTGCGTTCGTACCCACCGGCCAATGGGGGACTTGGTTGAATACTGATAAAATCAAGACGTGAGGGCCACTACCCTACGCTGTTTTTAAATCGTCTTTTGTGACCTTACCTAACCTTGAATCAAGACCCCATCATCACCGCCAAAGTATAATTCCATTCCCCTCAATAGGAAAAATGTTTGACGTACACTTAAAACAACCTGGAAACAGCGCAAGTAAAACGAATGTTCAAAATGCCCCCCAAAATACTCCTACCACCATTACCTGCCCAGCTGTGGTGTAGCGGAGCATTTGGTTGCGGCACGAACAGCATCCAGCTGTGTGTAAACTAAAAGGAGAGATGCTCGAGTAGTTGAAGCGGCAGCCAGGAAAGCATGTATACCTGTTTACAGGTATACGCGTTTCGAAGTCCAGTCCAACCGCACAAAGCGCGGGTTTTATCAAGTACCAAGGGACAAAGATTTTTTTGAAAGACATTATTTTGACGTGTATGTTTCCTTGGCAAAACAATTACCTGGCCTTATAAAATATGAGGTAAATGCGGGGCCTATTGCTTCTGCTACCGGGCATAACAACATTCATCGTATAGTCAATTTGTACTTCGACACAATTGAGACTATGATTACTACATTTCGCTCAGACATAGGGCAAAAATGCGCTGTCGACAGAAAAACTTTAGCGCAAGACAACGAAGACGTTCAGATATATTTGTATGACAAAGAAAATGTCTAATGCATTTATAGAACAACTTGTTATTACCTGCTGATAACTTGCCCATTCCTATCTCATAATGGGGTTGACCTAAACCTTTATCTTCTGCAGGCCAGGTTTCCGTGCTCAAGGAACCGGCACTTACAGGCCAATCGGTTTTTTCTTAGAAATTCACAACAGATCCAAATCCTCCTAATACAGACGATGGTCACCCCCCGTCTCAAACGATAAAACCCGCTACAGCAGCGGGTTTTATCGTTTGACGAATTGTCCTGACAATGTCTGCAAAGGCTCTATGACATGATGCCCCTTTTACTTATAATATTGGTTGGTCTTTTAGCTTTAATTCATAAAAATCGGTTCGCCTGTCTTTTAGGTTACGCACACTGCCGTAGCTGTGTAACTCATCCAGTAACGACAAATCAACCTCGGCAATCAGTATCATTTCTGTATTAGTAGTTGCTTCACTTTTAATACAGTTCGATGGAAAAGTAAAGTCACTTGGTGTGAAAACAGCGGCCTGCGAGTATTGTATATCCATATTCTCCACTTTGGGCAGGTTACCCACACTGCCCGTTATAGCTACATAACATTCGTTTTCAATAGCCCTGGCCTGTGCACACAACCGCACCCGCATGTAAGCGTTTTGCGTATCGGTTAGGAAGGGTACAAAAAGAATTTGCATACCTTCATTCGCCAGCAATCTTGCCAACTCCGGAAACTCAACATCATAACATATCAATATTCCCACGCGCCCCGCATCTGTCTCATACACTTTTAGCTTGTTGCCTCCGTGTATACCCCAGTGTTTGGCCTCATCTGGGGTGATGTGTATTTTCTCATACTTATCTATAGTACCATTGCGGTGACATAAAAAACCCACATTCTTTAGCGACTCATCTTCAATGCTCGGCAGGCTGCCGGTAATAATATTGACATTATAACGTATTGCCAATTCCCGGAATCGGTCCCTTATTTCAGGTGTGAACTTCGCAAGCTCACGCATCGCATCTGCTTCAGATAAATGGTTGAAACCAGCCAGTAACGGACCGTTGAACAATTCAGGTAGTACAGCAAAGTCGCTTTTGTAGGCAGATACAGAATCAATAAAATACTCTAACTGGCTAAACATTTCATCCATGTCTTTGTAAAGGCGCATCTGCCATTGAATTAATCCCACTCTTACATAGGTCTTTACGTTGAACAGATTTTTGCGGTCGGGCTCGTAATAAACATTAAACCACTGCAATAATGTCGCATACTCCTTGCTTTGCCCGTCATCAGGCATATAGTTATTCAGCACCCTGATAACATGGAAATCATTGGATAGCTGGAAGGTGAGTACCTGATCGTAAATTTCTTTATTTTTTACTTTCTGTATGTACTCCTTTGGCGATAATTTCTCAGCGTATTCATGATAATTTGGTAGCCTGCCACCAAATATTACTGCTCTTAAATTTAAGTTTTCACAAAGGTCTTTCCTGGCATCATAAAGCCTTCTGCCCAGCCTGAGCCCTCTGTAATCGGGGTGTATGAATATCTCAATTCCATATAGCACATCTCCTTTGCGGGTATGTGTATTGAAAGTGTAATTGCCGGTGATCTGCTTGTAAGTATGCTCATCACCAAATTTCTTATAATCAACAATGATCGAAAGTGCGCAACTAAAATCGCCAAAACTAAAAATTAACCTCGGATAAAAGCAATTATTAACCATTGTCAGCACAAAACACCCTACCCAAAACACATGGATAAAACCAATTATTAACGCTGTCTCAAAAAAAAATCCTGCAAAAAAAAAGCGTCATACACAGGTACAAAACACCCGGTATGACGCTTAAATAAAAGTATAATAATTACTGTTTTACAGGCTCCGGCACCACAACCGCCATTCTAGCCAATTCAGCCTTTTCAGGACAATCTTTCATGCCATTATAGAAAACATCAAACTGCTTTAGATACAGCACCCGTTTAGCCTCCAATTGCGCAATTTGCCCCCTGTCCGGTTCATTAGCAGAATGAAATTTCAGTGAATCGATAAGCCTGGTAACATACTTTGCGCTGTCGATACTTTGAGCACACAGCATATATTCAAGCTTTACTTTATTCTCAGCACTTTTTTTGCTTTCACAGCCTGTAAGAAGTGCCACCGCAAGTACTATTAAAATCCCTTTCATGGCTAATTAAATAGTGGTTAAAGACTGTTTAAAATAAAGCCGGAGGCATGAAGCCTCCGGGGTGTAAGAGCCTGTTACGGTTCCTTCGATACAAATATACAACTATTCCATAAAAAAAAAGAGCCGCTATACTCAGCAGTGGGAGCAACCCACCCGGTATAACGGCTCAACAGTCATTCGAAAACCTTTCATCAGAATGCATCTTTAATTGCAGATTCTTTTTTTCTGATATAATTTAGGTGTCCGATTTTCTTAAAAAAAGTTTCATCACTCAAACTTTGATGTTTAACCCCCGGCAGGTAATATTCAATCAAAGTTTCTAGGAAACCTAAGAAATCTGTTTCCGGGCCTCCAGACTCCTCTATAAGTTTACCATTTCAGCCTTTTTCCCATCCATCTTAGTTTTAAGCTGGTTAGTCAGGCCATAGAACATTTCATCGTTGTCAAGTGGCTCCCTGCTACCCCCTATAAATGTCACGTTCGCTAGTTCTTCAAACATAAACAATGGTGCAAAGCTATCTGCCTTGCTCATGCTTAAATTCATTTCATTCCGGTTAGGGTTTTTGAAATAGCTAATGTGCCCATCAACTTTTACAGCGTAAATGCCCCCTGTATGGGTCTTTTTCAATTCTTGAATTTCGGTCTCCGAAAGCTGCCCTATCAATTCTGGTTTCATAAAAAATTAGTTTTTTTGCTGCCAAACCCCGCACGAAGGCGGGGCAGGTAACTATTATAAAAGCTGGTAAGTATTACAATGCATCTTTAACACTTTGCAATTTCATTAATAATTGATTTTCGAATTCACTCAGCGTTATTTCGGTGGCCTCACGCATTGAACCCACTTTGAATTCCTGCTTACCAATTACTTCCTTGTAAAAATTGATATTGATTGTTTTCTTACCGCCACCTATTATACTATCGGTAGCCTCAGAAGCCACAGAGCTGAGAGCACCACTACCACCATTGCCACCACTGCCCCCCGGATGCACTAAGGCACTTAATTTACCGTAGTCATAATTTAAGAAGCTACCGGAAAACATACCATTGTTAGCAGAAAACATGCCCTTCCAGTTGGCTACCTCTTTATTCCACAAAGGCATGTTTTTAGCATAATTTTTACCCCAAAGTTCCCTTTGCCCTTTAGGATTATCTATTAATGCCCTGGCTTCATTAAGCAAGTCAATGTGCTCCATTCTGCTAATATTGTCATCAGCAAGGGTTTGTTTTGACTGAAGGTTGGGTATTTTCTTCATGGCACTAGCAACAAAGGAATTTAGGTAAGTGGTATCATCCAAATTTTTCAAACTTACAGGAGCAATGCCCGAAGTTGCAATCTTTACCCTATCCCATTGATCCAGCATAGAAGGCGCATTTTTACCATACAAACGCACACCTGAAACATGAGCCTGTGCCTTTAATGCCAGTTCATATAATTCCGAAGTTTCGTGTTTGTAATTGTCACTCAGTAACTTGTACTGAGATAAATTTATACGCTTTTCGTAAGCCGAATTTACCTTGTTCAGCGTCTCCAGCAATTCGCCATTCTTGGTTTTTTCACGGTCAATGTTACTGAACATGTCAGGGAACTTAGCCTTAACCATGTCAATCATTTTGGCCCTCATTTCATTGCCCTGGTTAAGCTTGGTAATGCTACCCACAAGGCTGTTTATTTCAAGCTTTTCACTCAAAAGGGTTTCCGGCACTGTCTTACTGATATTCACAAAATGGAGCAAATCCCCGGCAGCTTCCAATGCACTATTGGCAATAGGCATAAGAGCGTTACCTATATCAATTTGTTCAGCAGCCCAGGCACCCTTCATTTTAAGTAGTTTACCACCCGGTGTTTGTCCTATTTGTTCCATCATATTATAGAACTTACCGCCCTTGCCCGTAGCCACCTCAAAAGCCTTATCAACCATGCCGGAAGAAATTTTGCCCTGTTCCATCATGTCTTTAAGAGTACCAATAGTTTGTTTGGCCTTAAATCCAAAATCCTGCCATTTTTCAGCCATTACAGAAAGTGGGTTGAAGCCTGCATTAATGTACTGTAACAAATCCTGCCCCATCAGCCTGCCTGCCGCAAACGTTTGTGATCGGGCAAGGGTTAGTGAAGCCATCCTTTCAGTATCACCCATACCAACGTCCCCAACCTCACGCAACTTTTTCACAACTGAATTTTCCCCAATCCCAAAACCCATCATAGTTTGTGCATTCTGGTAAACGCCACCGCCAACAAGGGTATTTAACTTCATATACCTTAGCTTGTCTGCAAGTTCCCTGCCATGGGTAGCACTCCCGGTAAGCACTTCAAAGCTTTTGGTACGCATCCCAAATTGCATAGCAGCATTAATACTGTCCAGTGCAACGGTCTTAGCTGTTCCGGCAATAGAACTTACTACACCAGCTGCCAGCGTGCCAGCCATCACCCCGCCAAAAACACCACCGCCACCGCTGCCCTTTACACCCATCCCTTGCAAGTGTTGCATTCTACGTTCAGTATCTGTAATTTCTCTGTTCAGGTTCTTGATTTGGCGGGTATCCACTGAAATATCCCGTTTCCTACGCAATGCGTCAAGCTGTACATTAAGCTGTGATACACTACTCGTTGCAGTTGTGAAACGGTTTTGAATTCGCTGAACACTCTGCATTACACTATTACTCCCTGTCTGTGCTGTTGACACGGCCCTTTGCCAACCCGCTGCATAACCTAGTGTGTCTAACGTTATTTTTAATGATGCAACATCCATACTTCAAAATTTTAGCTTTACTACGCCTCACCCATAAACTGAACAACTGGCAATTGCTCAATTTTAATACTTGATTTCAACCCGCCTGCAATGCCGTTTACTGCCTCAATAATGGCTAACTGGTCACGGTACATAGTTTGCACCATTTCAGTAAGGACGGCTATAACATCACAGTGCGTTTTAATGCTCACTACTGCCTCTGCAAGTTTCAACACAAGTTCATCCCTGCTTAACCCTTCAAGTTCCTTAGCAAGGCTTTGTGAAGCCTTTGTAAACCTTTCCTCAAAATCGTTTGTTATTTCAGTTTCCATTTTGTTACCCGTGTGTTATATTTTCGTTCTCATAGGTACTTCCTGTCTTCAAGGTCAACAACGATGAAGCATAAGCAGCTAATGGAGCAAAATAACCATATAGCACGCCAGCC
>CANCOG010000150.1 GCA_947379685.1 Flavipsychrobacter stenotrophus
ATTACCTTATTCGAGCATATGAATGCCCGCTACAAGGGTATCAAAATGGAATACATGGACACCAGAACCAAATCCCTGGCAAATACATACCAGCAACTAAAACTGGATGTGATACGGGATTACAGGACATTACCGAATCCGGCAGTGTACAAGGTGGAGTTTCCCCTTGCTTTCCCGCTGGATGAAACACTGCTGCCCATAGCCAAGAGGGTATTGGTAAAGCATATCGAAGATGCCCGCACCTGAAAACGTTAAGGCATCCTCACAAATATGTAATTAATTCCATCTATGGCTTGCCGAATAAGTGCCAGTGTGTCTTGGGTATGGTAATATGTATACAGGTCGGGGATGAAGTTGCTGTCTTGGAGCGCAATTGAGTTATCGCTGCCTGTGTGATAGTGCTGCAATGTAGTGTTTGTTCCCTGAAGGATAGTCAGGGTAGAATCTGCATTGAAGGTATAAGTCATATTGTAACCTTCCGTCGCCGGAGTTAAATGCCGGCTACCTAATCCACCGTTTGTGAGCACCCATCTATAAACACCCGGGAATGTTACAGTAGTCATGTTCCGGTTCGATTTATCATTTTTTCTGCAAGAGGCCAGTACAATCAATACAAGTGAACAAAGGGATACCAGCTTTTTCATTTTTAAGAATTTGAAGTTGCAAGGTAAAGTTAGTGTGTTTACGCATATTTAAAACGGCCCGATGTTTCCACGCCAACCGTAAGATTCTTACAGATCCAGGGTAATGCACTCTTAGAAAAGTTAGGGTAACCTCACAAAAGTGTAATTATACATATCGCAGCACGGTGCAATCAGTTCCAGCGTGTCTTGGTGGTGATTGTAGGTGAACTTTTCAGCCGAAGTTGAGAAAGTTATTGAATTACCTGTGCCCACGCTATAATGTTGCGAGTTTGAATTCGATCCCTGAACAATTATCAACGTTGAATCCGAATTGAAGGTGTAAGTCATATTGTAACCCTCCGTAGCTGGTGTCAAATGGTGTTCGTAAATTCCTCCGGTAGTAAGTACCCACCGGTACGAGCCAGGAAAGGTTGACTCTGTGAGATTGCGCGATTGCTTGTCTGTCTTTTTGCAAGATGTTACAATTGCCAGAGCCAATAGAATAAATAAGATCAGGTTTTTCATGGTATCAGATTTTTGGTGAAATAAAGTTAAGCCTCCTATTTATAAAAAAAGTAGGGTTGATGCTTGTGGCATCAACCCTAAGAAGGTTTGGTGGAAGGTTTTGTAAAAGAATCTTGATAGTTTTAGGGGAAATAAGGGCTGTAGTGTGTATTAGTTTTCTCTTATTTGCGTGCAAAAATCATGCCAAACTCTATTTTTTCTTACTTTTTAACAATAATTTCCTTGGTTTCCGGCTTCCGTTCGTTATCATCAGCGTTTTTATCTATTAGTAGTAACCTTGGGTCAAGTACTGCTTTGTATGGTTTATAGGGCAATGATATATTGAGTTTAGTGACCCCGTCCTTCAATTTATACTTATACATATCTGCTTTGGCCTTTCTGTCCCGGTATATTCCCAACTCTATGTAGTCGTTACAGGCTACTGGTAGTTCCTTACCAGTGGTATCCGCATTGAATTTTTTGATATCAACGGTGACTTCCGCCATAAAATTGTCCCCGGTTTTTTGGAATGAAATATTCGTTATTTTATTATCATAAATAACAATTTTCTGGAACCCATCAGTCACCAGATATTGCAACGAATCTGGCGTAACGGCTCTGAGACATGCAAGCCAATCCAGCGTTGTGGGGTAGGGGGCGCCCTTGAAAGCGAACTTGCTGATAAAGTTTCTGAGTGCATGGTTCACACTGTCCTCCCCTATGTATTTATTGAGGGACCGCATAATTACACTGCCTTTTTTATAGAAAATATACTGCTGCCCAAGATCGACATAGGCCAGTGGTTTTTCCCTTTCCGACTCATTTGAACGCGCGGTAAGGTATTGGTCCATGTCTATATGTATGAATTTGCGCATCCTTTCTTCACCTATTTCCTTTTCCAGTACTGTAATTGCACCGTATTCAGCAAAGGATTCAGACAGCATATTTGAACCGGCCACATCAGCTCCAATTACCTGGTGGGCAAACCACTGATGGGCGACCTCATGGGCCGTTACATAAAATGGATAGTCTATGTCTTCCTTATTGCTGGAATCAATATCCGCAATAAAACCGATCGCCTCAGAGAATGGAATAGTGTTTGGGAACGATTGTGCGAAGTTGGCGTAACGAGGAAATTCAAGAATGCGGACCTGTTTATGCTGGTAGGGGGCAAACTGTGCAGAATAATAGGCCAACGCCTTCTTCATACCGTTGAACATCCTGTCCAGATTATACTCGTGACCCTTGTTGTAGTAGATCTCCAGATTTACATCATTCCATTTTTCTTTCCGAACCTCGTAGCGGGCCGAAAGGAAGGAATAAAAATTAAGGATGGGTGCATCCATTTTATAATGGAAATATCGCCTTCCATTTTCTGTCCACTCCTTTTGCAGGTAGCCTGGTGCCACCGCAATCTGGTCAGGCACGGTGCTCACCACGGCATCGAACGTAATAAAATCGGCATCTCTGATGAACATATTGTGCTGATAAGCGGCAGAGTCCGTAATTGGGTTTGCTGTGATTCTGTAGGGCAGTCCTCGCTTTTTGCGGTGCTGGTTATCGGCCAACTCAAATCGCCTGTTGTACCCTATGCCCGGCAGGAAGGCCATATTATTGATAAATGTACCATTAAACACCGGTGCCGACATTCCCGAAAAATCGTGTTCGAATCCACGGGTTTTGAGCTCAAGGTTAAATGCAAGCGTTATTGAGTCGCCTGGAGCCAATGGCATCGCCAGTTGGTAAATGCGATAGGCATTGAGGTCGGTATCATTCATCACGAGCTTTGCTGGCCGGCTAAAGAAAAGTTGGTGAACAGCAAGTTCCCCGGGCAGGAGAATATGCAATGAATCTATGGGAGATGCTGTTTTATTTTTTAGTATGTAGGTACCGGTTGCATATAATGCCCGTTCCATCGGGAAAAGCTCAACGTTAAGGGAGACATCCGTTATCCGTGGTTGGGGCCGGTGCTCAAATTTCTTGAATTTCTGCTCGTATTTTACCTGCAGCTCTTCACCAGTTGCAGAACTCTGGAAATGATTGAGTACATTGGTGTTGTAGTAGATGAAACTTCCGCAACCAACAAATACAAGGATGCCGCCAGCCAGGAGGCAAAATGCCCGTTTGCGGTCCTGTGCACCAATTTGCTTAAACCGCCATGAGAGGCGTGAATCACTTCCCCGCGCCCAGTAAAGGTCCGAAAGTACAGCAAGCCCAACTGCAAAAGCACCCCAATAGATTTTATAGATAAAATAGGGAAAGACTGAGTGCCCAAAGCCATTCATGTCGGAGTAAGTAACTCCCGGGTCGGAACCAAAAATCCAGAGATTTTGTTTGAGTACCAGCGAAGCAAAGAAGGTATTCCAGGCATAAAAAAGTACTACAATGAAGTACCCAATGAATTTATTACTTGCAAGGGTATGTACAAAAATGCACAAAACGGCCAGCAGCCAAAGGTCTATCAACCGGATGCCCATCAGGTATTTTATATATAGCAGTAATTCGAAGTGCGTATAGCCTTTAAATAATTGCACCAGTATACCACAAACCATAATGACCATGAGCAGTATAAACTGCATGAACAGCAGCCCGGCCAGTTTGCTCACATAAAACACCCAATTGGGAACTGGCAGGGCATCGAGAATGTTATCCATCCTATTTTCCCTTGCTCTCCAAATGATCTCACCGCCAAAAACTATGGTCAGGATGATGATGAATAGTTGAAACGCACCACCAAAGTTTTCAATGATAAGGTATGTTACAGGATAGGTTGTGGTATCAAAAAGCTTCCCCAGTTGCAGGGATGTAAGGAACAGAAATAGCATGCCAAACAACAGGATGATCCGAAAATAGGTGTTCCGCAAGAGTGTGCGGCATTCATTTACAGCCAGTCCCCAGAGATTGCCTAAGTTTGTTGAGGTTGTAAAAGATTGATTTACAATAGGTAATGCGCTGCGATTTATAGTAACTTTTACGGATGCACCTGAGTCGGTTTGCCTGGTCAGTTTAGGCTTACGGAATACGATTTTTCTTGGGGCGGACGAGAAAGAGAAGGTCAGGTATCCGGTAATAAATAAGCCGACCGATACACCCAACCACAGTAATCTGTTCCAGAGAAACAGCCCAGTCAGTTTGTATAGAACATGGTTTTTTTCATAAGTGCTCCAGTACTTACTTATGGAGCGCTTTGCATGGCCGCCGAGCGGATCAATGAGGGCAGAAAGCGTTTCGTATTGCAGTGAGCTAAAAAACGAATTGGACACACCCATACCCACCCATAGAATGATTAATGCCAGCCATATCACAAAAATGTCGCGTGCAATAAGGCTAACTGCAAAGAAAATGGAACCCAGCAAAAGCGCATTAGGGATCACGGTTTGCCAGTAGGTTTGGATGTAGGGGAGCAAGGAAAATGCTTCAATTTTGTCAACGTTCACCCAAGGGCTGGCGTAGGCTACAATCATCCCTACTGCCGGTCCGGTCATTATGAGCAGACAAACAGCCATAGATCCGGCAAAGCGGCCAAAAAGATAGTTGAACTTGGTAACAGGTGTAGTGAAGATGAGGTTGTGTGTATTGTATTTGAAGTCTTTTAAGACTGCGTTACCGACTACCGCAACTACAATTATTGCCCCTATCCAACCGGTAATTCCGGAAAGGAATGAGTCAATGATCAATGGGGAATTGGCGAATATCTTTTCCCCGGCCAGGTTGATGTTGATATCTTTAAATGCCCCGCCAATAAATAAGGCCATGAAGAACGTGACCAGGAATAAAATGAGAAAGTATATATAGGTAGAGACCGACTGCAATAGCCGCCTGATCTCAAAGAAGAATATAGTACTGAACATGTGTGTTAGTTTTTGCACATTAATGTGATTGTTTCAAGCATGCAGTTGAGCAATTAACGTGGTTGCGCCCAAGGACCTGGCCCCATTAAGGGTAAACTCACCAAAGTTCTAGGTGATATTTGAAAAGTAGATATCCTCCAGCGTGGCCCGTTCCGCTACAAAGCCATTTCCCGGGTCTTCATCACTCAATACGTACACCACAACCGCACCTGCAGATAGTTTAGACAAGATCACTTTATAATTAGCCTGATACTCAGCTACCTCATCTTTTTTTACCTTCTTGATCCACAATTTATGCTGAATGGTTTCTACAAGGGTTTCCGGGTTGCCCTGCTGCATTACTTTTCCATTGGCTATGATGGCCAGATCATTACATAGCTCATTTACATCATCCACAATATGAGTAGACAGTATGACGATAATATTTTCTCCAATTTCACTCAGCAGGTTGTTGAATCTGAGTCTTTCAGCCGGGTCCAGGCCCGCGGTAGGTTCGTCAACAATAATGAGCTTCGGGTTTCCGATGAGTGCCTGGGCAATGCCAAAGCGCTGCTTCATCCCTCCCGAATATCCGCCCAGGTACTTCGTTCTGTGCTGGTAAAGGTTCACCTGCTCCAGTAGTGCTTTCACCAGTTCCCTTCGTTCCTTGTCATTGTACACCCCTTTTAAACGGGCGATGTAGTGCAGCATTTCCTCTGCTGACACTTTAGGATATACACCAAACTCCTGCGGCAGATAACCTAAAACCTTCCTCAATTCGGCTTTTTGTTGCAGCACATTAATATCGCCAAACATGATGGACCCTGAATCAGCATCCTGTAGGGTTGCTATCGTGCGCATCAGCGTCGATTTACCTGCACCGTTAGGCCCCAGCAACCCAAACATCCCATTGGAGATATTTAAACTGACGTTTTTAAGTGCCTGCACCCCATTAGGATAAGTTTTGGAAAGATTCGTGATCTGTAACATACTGTATATTGGTTGCTTTTACAATGGATAATGCAAGGTAGTGATTTGTTGGTTTGTTGGTTAGTTTGATGCATTGCGTAAAGTATTATTCATTGATTGGTGTAAGATTTTAGCAAATTGATTCGGTCATTGTTTTCCGCAAAAACGGTTCATTTCATTATTTTTGCAAAGCACCATTTAAAAAAACCTTCATGAAACGTCTTATCAGATTCGACTGGGCAGTGAAAAGGCTCTTGCGCAACAAAGCCAACTTCGTTATTCTGGAAGGTTTTTTGAGTGAATTGTTGTCTGATGACATAAAGATCGATAGCATATTGGAGAGCGAAGGCAACCAGCAAACGGGTGATAATAAAAGTAACAGAGTCGACCTTTTAGTAAAAAACACCCGGGGTGAATTGGTGATTATTGAAATACAAAGTAACCGGATGCAGGATTACCTAATGCGCATGTTGTTCGGTACCTCAAAGCTTATAGTAGACAACCTTGATAAAGGCATGGGCTACAATGAGATCAGGAAAGTCATTTCGGTCAACATTGTCTATTTCGATTTGGGCCACGGCAAGGATTATATTTACTACGGAACCACCAATTTTACTGGCATGCATATGCATGATGTTCTGGAATTATCACAGGATCAGGAAAAGGTGTATCATACCAATCAAATCTCAAAATTATATCCTGAGTACTATATTATTAAGGTTAACCAGTTTAATGATGTCGCTAAAGATTCGCTTGACGAATGGATTTATTTTCTGAAAAATGTAGAGATTAGGGATGATTTTAAGGCCAAAGGGTTAAAAGAAGCTAAAGAGGGCTTGGATATCCTGAAACTTTCAGATGAGGACAGAATTGATTATGAAAGCTTCATAAAAGACTGGCGCGATTTCAACAGCTATACTGTCGGAAACTTCAATGCAGGTTTGCTAATTGGAGAAGAAAAAGGTATCAAAATTGGAGAGGAGATAGGAATAAAGATTGGAGAGGAACGAGAGCGAAAACTAGCGGTTGAAAAAGTGAAGAAACAGCAATTGGAGATAGCCCGAAAATGTAGGGCCAAGGGAATGAACATACTTGATATTGCCGAATTAACCGGCCTTTCAGAAGAAGAAATTCATACACTTAATTAACTGGATTTTCAATGCTTTTCGGTTTGAATATCAGTCATTTGAATAGTGCAGTATAAAATTTTTGTTGCGTATGAATGATGCAGTTTGGGAACTTCAGTAGCAGCACATGGGTGCATACTGTTCAGGAAAAGCTGGAGGATGAATATCTTCGTTTTCATGGTGTCGGGTTTTGTATATAGACGTTATATCTGGCTGCATTATTAGTATTTTTCTATTCTTTAACATTTTCATGACAGTACATAATTGTCGTCCTTTATTTACCTATCGTTTGGTGGGTTGCAATTAAGATTATTTCTTTGCGCTGTTTGGCGTCGGTCAACAAAACAAAAAGAAACACAATTCAATGGATCTCAGCGATAGCTCATTAGTAAAAGTATCAGTACATTTTGTAGGTAATAAGGGTAATGGCGACGAAATAACATTATCGAAGGCGCCACTTGATCTGAAAGAGAAGGACAAAGCTATTCTCAAAGGGCCGTTTTTAAGCCGTTTCAGCGATGAATTAAACAAATATGCGTTTCACCACCTCAATTCGCTCGACTATAATGAGGTGTATAATTTTTGCCTTCAGATTTTTGCAGATACAGAAACATTTCATGTTAACTCTGTAAACATAGCCAAGCACCTGTACGAAAGCATTATGCATCCGAAAATAAAGCCAGGGGAATTGTATATATGTTTATATGAAAATTGCCTGTTCAATGATGCCTATGTGGAAGCTATTGGTATCTATAAAACTGAAACCAGGAGTAATTTCCTTGATTTATCTATTGAAGAAAGTGAATTTTCACTCGTCGTTCGTGAAGGGGTAGAGGTGTCTAAGTTTGACAAGGGTTGTATCATATTTCCAACGAATTCCGAAAATGGGTTTGATGTACTGATTGCTGATAATGCCGGCAAGGGGGACGAAGCCGTTTTTTGGAGAGATACATTTTTAGCAGTTCTGCCTCAGGCCAATGAGTATTTTCAAACGAACCAGTTCCTGACACTAACCAAGCAGTTTATTGCAAAGCAGGCTCCCGAAGAATTCAATCTTTCAAAAACCGAACAGATCGATCTGCTGAATAAATCTGTAGAGTATTTCAGGGGAAATGAAGCCTTTGATAAGGATAAATTTGAGAATGAGGTGTTCTTTGAAAAAGACATAATTAAATCTTTCCGGGAATTTGGCGACAACTATGCCGAATCGAATGATCTGGAGATACCTGAGAAGTTCGGCATTTCTACTCAGGCGGTAAAAAAGCAGGCCAGGGTATTTAAAAGTGTGCTTAAGCTCGATTCAAATTTCCACGTCTACATTCATGGTGACAAGGATCTCATAGAAAAAGGTTACGATGAGGGTCTTGGCAAAAGCTTTTATAAAATATATTTCGACGAGGAATCATAACCCTGCTAAAAGGGTAAGAAATAGAATAACGCGGTCAATAACAGACTGAATGCAAGGGATGTGATGATCATTTGCAGCGCTTTCTTTCTGTCGAGCTCCCTGTAGTCGTCCTTTAGTACGTTTTCGGGTTTGGGTGTGCCTGCCAATGCAAACAGACCCATCATGCCAAACATAACACAGAATCGATGCCTCGTCTGCTGAAAGCCAAGTATGGCCATAAATAGCGGAACGAAAATTATCAAACGTACCAGATGAGGAACAGGCACTAAAAGAATTCCTGCGATCGTAAAAACAGTTGATACAGCTCCCAGAATGGCCATTCTCTTTCTGCGAAGGGTTCCCACTTTGTCAAGGTTGCAAACACCCGGGGTGTAGGTCGTTTGATTTGGCTCTGTATTAGGAAAATTCCTGCTATTGCCGTTATCTGGTTGGTTCAAAGTATTTTGTTGAGTAATGTTGTAATTAATGCAAAAGAAAGGCACAATTAATTGTAACCAATTGGTCGAACTAATTGTGCCTTCACAAAAAAATATAAATGTTAACCGTTGTTATTAGTTTTTAGCAAACTCGCTATTTGCTGTAATGATAATTTCGTCGCTCAACATTGCAGTTGGCATGCTAGCACCAATACCGAAATCAGTCCTCTTGATTTTTCCGGTGATTTTAAAACCAGCAATGGTTTTTTTGCTCATTGGGTTTGTACCCATTCTTGCAACAGCAGTCAGCGTAACTGGCTTAGTAACTCCATGCATGGTAAGGTCGCCGGTAACTTTGTAAGCGTTGCCTTTGTCCTTCTTAAAAGATTTGCTTACAAAAGTCATTTTCGGATATTTTGCAGCATCGAAAAAATCAGGGCTTTTCAGGTGCTCATCACGCTTGTCGTTGTCGGTATTCACGGATGCCATTTCAGCAGACATGTCAACTTTTGCATCAGTGAAGTCAGCCTTGGTGCTCACTATTTTGGCATCGAAATTTTTGAAGAAACCTTCAACATCAGATACCATAAGGTGTGTAATGGTAAAGCCAAGTTTCGCGTGGGCTTTGTCCAGATCCCATGTACCCTGGGCGATAGAGCTATAAGATGATAACAGGGCTGCAGATGCTGCGATAGTCAATAATGCAAATTTTTTCATGTTTTAATCGTTTTTTTGTTTTTTAAAAGTTGTACTGTGAAGTTTGTTTTCAAAGCAAATGTACGTACATTTACTATACAAAAGTAACCACTATACTTTTGTATAGTTAAAATCATGGACAAGACAAATCATTCAGCCTGTTTGAAGTCGCTGATACCCATCAGGGACGCAATTGATGTGATCAACGGAAAGTGGAAACTGCAGATCATTATTGCACTATCGGCCGGTAACAAGCGTTTTAAAGATATTGAACGCCAGATACCAAAGATAACAGCCCGTATGCTATCAAAAGAGTTGAAGGAACTGGAAACCCACCAGTTGGTAAAACGTACGGTTTACGATACAATACCCGTAACAGTAGAATATACACTCACTTCATATGCCGATAGCTTAGACCCGGTTATAGGTGCCTTACATA
>CANCOG010000151.1 GCA_947379685.1 Flavipsychrobacter stenotrophus
GGTTGAGCCAGGACCAGAAGAATACCCGGTCACAAGCATGTAAGCCAAACCGAGGATAAAAGGCAATAGTAAAAATTTCTTTTTCATAGAAATTGTTTTTTAGTTTATTTAGGACGGTAAAAATATTATTTAATTGTCATAAAACAAACTCTTTCCGGCAAATTCCGGAAAATTAATAATAGATATCACGGACATTACATGCCCCCTTAGTACTCGCGGTCCGGCTTATATTCTATATCCTTATCAACGATAAATAACGCGCAAATAAAAATGCGGACACCCTTTACAGGCATCCGCATCTAATTTTATTAAAGAATATCAAGCCTTACTGCAAAATCACTTTCTGGGTGTAAACATTACCATCGGCAGTGTTTACACGAATCAGATAAGTGCACGCCGTATAGCCACTCATATCAAAGTACATTGTTGGTTCGTCATTTGATTTTACAGTTACTACCCTTCCGGTTATATCTGTGATCATCACGGTAGCGTTACCCGCACCTTCTGGCAATTCCAGGGTAAAGGTTCCTGTTGAAGGATTTGGATATACTTTTAACGAATTAGCCTCATTGGTGCCAAGACTTGCTCCCCTGTGGGCTGTAACTGTAATTGTCTTACTAACAGTTGTTGTTCCGCAACCGTTCGTCACAGAATACTTGATCGTATCAGTGCCTACACCAACCCCTGTTACAACTCCGGTAGCAGTTCCTACGGTAGCTATAACATGAGACGTACTGCTCCAGGTGCCGCTTGCAGTAGCATCGGTCAGAGTGATACAGGCTCCCACTGCAACTGTAGATGCTCCTGAAATGGCCGAAACTGAAGGCGCGCCGGTTACAGAAAATGCGCGGGTAGTAGTGGCTGTGCCACAACCACCGGAAACATAATAAGTGATCGTTGTAGTGCCCGAAGCAATACCTGTTACCACGCCGCCACTGCTCACAGTAGCCACGGATGTATTGCTGCTGATCCATCCGCCACCAGATACTGTAGACGTAAGAGTGGTTGTTGTGCCTGCGCAGGTTGAACTAGCCCCGGACAAAGTGCCGGCTGATGGAGCCGATGTAACAGTCAGTGACCTTGTTGCCACAACCGCACCGCAGCTGCCGGTAACAGAATAAGAAATCGTCACGGTTCCGCCTGCTACTCCATGTGCAACACCGCTCGTAGCATTGATTGACGCTACAGATGTATTAGAACTGCTCCAGGTGCCGCCACCGGTTCCCGATGTAGTCAAGGTTACATTTGAACCAGTACAAACACTTGATAAGCCTGAAATAGTCCCTGCTGTCGCAGATGAGGTAACACCAAGCGTTAAGGCTACTGATGCCGACCCGCAACCTGAAGTAACAGTATAATAGATATTAACTGACCCGGCGGTAACACCATGTACAACGCCTGTGGTGCTGTTAACCGTTGCTGTAGAAGTACTGCTGCTGGTCCATGTACCACCCGATACTGTGCTGCTCAAAGTCACATTTGACCCGGCACAAACTGAAGTAGGCCCTGAAATTGTACCTGCAGATGCGGCTGAACTGACACTGATCACCTTACCGGCAACTGCTGTTCCGCAGCTCGAAGTAACTGCGTAGGAAATAGTAACGCTACCGGAAGAAACGCCTGTTACAACCCCGGTTGAGGCATTAACAATTGCTACACCAGTATTGCTGCTGCTCCAGGTACCACCACTTACAGTATTCGATAAAGTAATAGTAGCACCTGCGCAAACTGTAGAAGAACCTGAAATAGTACCTGCCGAAGAGGCACCTACTGTCATAGTCTTTCCAACAGAACCTGTACCACAGGTGCCTGTAACTGAATAATAAATATTAGCTGATCCGGCAGAAACACCTGTTACTACACCCGTAGTTGGATTTACCGATGCAACAGCGCTGTTGCTGGTGCTCCAGGTACCACCTGCGGTAGCGTCAGACAATGCTGTTGTTGCACCCGCACAAACTGAACTTGATCCGGTTATCGCTGCAACAGAAGCCGCACCGGTTACTGTCAAAGCATAATATGATGTAGTTGTACCGCAGCTTGTCGTATAAGCAAGTGTAATAGTAACGCTTCCCGCAGCAATGCCAGATACCACCCCTGACGTTGCATTAACTGAAGCAATTGCAGTGTTGCTGCTGCTCCAGGTCCAGGTACCGCCGGTAGCTGTAGTAGAAAGTGTAATAGTTGATCCCGTACAAACGGTTGTAGGACCGGAAATAGTACCTGCCGATGAACCGCCCACGCTTATTGCCTTGGTTGAATAAGAAGAACCACAGCTTGAAGTCACTGCATAAGTAATTGTCGTACTGCCTGAGCTTATACCTGTAACCACACCACCGGCATTAACGGATGCAACTGATGAGTTGCTGCTGCTCCAGGTACCTCCTGTAGTTGCGTCAGTCAATGTTGTTGAACTGCCGGTACAAACCGATGATGACCCGGAAATTGCCGCAACAGATCCTGCACCGGCAACACTTACACCCCTGGTTGCAGTGCCTGTTCCGCAACTGCTGCTTACAGAATAAGTTAACGTAACACCACCAACGCTTACACCGGTTAGAACTCCGGTTGTGGCATTAATAGATGCTACCGAAGGATTGCTGCTGCTCCACGTACCACCACTGGTAACGTCTGCCAGGGTAATTGTAGCACCCACGCATACACCGGTTGGGCCGGTTATTGAGCCAACGGAACCGCCTGAACTAACAGTAATAGTTGTGGTCGCTACTCCGCCACAGCCAGAGGTAACGGCATAAGTAATGGTAACCGTTCCGGCTGAAATGCCTGTAACTACGCCAGTGCTGCTTACACTGGCTATTGATGCGTTGCTGCTGCTCCAGGTACCACTGGCACTTGTGTCCATCAATGTAATAGTTGAACCCGCACATACTGTAGACGGACCTGAAATTGACCCTGCTGAGCCAGTCGATACATATAGTGTCTTCGTTGCAGTGGCAGTCCCGCAGCTACTGCTTACTGTATAAGAAATAGTTGCACCACCAGCTGAAACACCCGTCGCAACCCCCGTAGTAGCATTTATTATTGCTACCGAAGTATTGGAACTACTCCAGGCACCACCTGAAACAGCATCTGTCATAGTAGTAGAAGCACCGATGCAAACTGAAGTTGAACCCGAAATTGTACCGGCCGACCCCGATGTACCAACAGTAACCGTTTTAGTGGTGGAAGACGACCCGCAGCTATTGGTAACAGTATAAGAAATTGTGGTAGTACCGGCGGCAACGCCAGCTACAGTACCTGCAGAACTGACGCTTGCAACTGAAGGAGCTGAGCTACTCCAGGTTCCGCCTGGAGTGGCATCAGAAAGAGAAATTGTGGAACCGGTACATACTGATGATGAACCCGTAATGGCTCCCGGTGCCGACGGTGCTGAAAGTACCGTCATTGTCATATACACAGAACCTGAAGTTGCTGTATAATAAATAGTTACAGAACCAGCTGAAACACCGCTAACCACACCGCCGGCTGAAACTGAGGCAATTGATGAATTCGCACTTGCCCATGTTCCGCCAGAAGTTGCATCACTCAAGGTAACGCTTGCACCTATGCAAACAGTGCTTGGCCCGGAAATAGGAGCTGTTGAACTGCCACTGGTAACCGTAATTGTTTTCGTGGCGACCGCTGTACCGCAGCTACCTGTAATCGTATATGAAATAGTCACCGTTCCTGCAGCCACACCATAAACAATGCCCGTTGCTGCACCTACTGTAGCTACACCCGTAGTACTGCTTGACCACACCCCACCGCTTATAGAATTAGTTAGAGTAATGGTTGAACCGACAGCCACGGTTGAAGCACCAGAAACCGAACCCGGAGTTGGCGCACCAGATACGGTGATTGTTTTTGTTGCAGTTCCTGCACCGCAACTGCCGCTGATAGTATAAGAAATAGTAGCTGTGCCCGCGCTTATACCGGTCACAACGCCAGCCGCACTCACTGTCGCAATTGTTGCGTCGCTTGTACTCCATGCACCGCCAGATGTGGCATCACTTAAAGTGATGGATGACCCGGTACACACGCTCGATGACCCGGAAATGGCAGCAACCGAACAACCTGACGATCCGGCTACCCTTGCTGAATAATCCCTGCCCTCGCCATACGTATATGAAGTAGCACATGGATTTATAGATGGATAAGTAGCAGTAGATGCATCAACAGCTAAAACCCGCATCCGGTGCATACCTGTTGCAGCTGTTACCGGTAAAGTAATTGTAAAACTACCGCCTGAGCTATAATTGTTCACACCACCAACGCTTTCCGAAGTTTCAAAAGTGCTGTTATTATTAAAGTCGATCCACGCCTGGGCGTTCATGTTGTGGTAAGTGTAACCACCTGTAGTAATGGAGATGGAGGCCGTATAACTACCGCTCTGTAGGAATGTCACGGAATCCATACCAAAGAAATTCTGGTATCCCGACCCCGTACATGCAGCCCCGTCACTGATGGCCCCGGTATAGCCCGAGACACTGAAACTCCCGATACCCATATCGAGGTACGAGCAGCCATAGGCGGCGCTGCTGAAGGCCGGCGTGCATTGCCCGAAAGCTGCTTTACCACAGAATGTTGCAGCAAAAACGCACAAAAAGCTAAAGAATAACTTGTTCATACTTTGTTTGATTTATAAGATTTGATTTATAAGAATTCCAACTTGCAAAAACACCAAAAGAAATGCCGCAAAGCCCCATTTATTTCAACTTAATGAAAAACAGACCTCTTAGACGCACCAACTTTCAGTTAGATGTTAACAACACACAAACATATATCATTAAGTTCAAAAAACATAATCAAATTTGCTAATGAATTTACATAATTTTAATTGAATATGTAAAGAATTGAATATTTTATTCCCTTGCTGCTGCAATCCTATAACAACCAACACTGACTCTACCCGACGCAGGAGGCCCAACCTCTGAATCCCAAAAATCAAAATGCGGACACCCCTTCAGGCATCCGCATCTCAATTATGAAACAATCTATTAATTATTGAAGAATAACTTTCTGGGTATACACATTGCCATCGGCAGTTTGTACACGAATCAGGTAAGTACCGGTTGAATATCCGGTCATGTCAAAATACATGGTTGGTTCTTCATTTGATTTAACGGTTACAACCTTTCCGGTAATGTCAGTGATCATTACAGTAGCATTGCCAGCACCTTCTGGCAGTTCAAGTGTGAATGTCCCTGCCGATGGATTAGGATATACCTTGATGCTGCCATGTTCTTCAGTTGAAGATGCATAACCGTTTACACCTCTGTGAGCGGTTACGGTAATTGCCCTTACAACCCTTGCAGAACCACATGCGTTAGATACGGTATAGGCGATAGTATCAACACCAACCGCAACTCCTGTAACTACACCTGTTGAGCTATTTACAGAAGCAATAGATGGTGTTCCTGTGCTCCATGCGCCACCAGAAATTGCATCTGTGAGCGTAATAGAAGCCCCAACTGCTACTGTTGATGGACCTGATATGGCTACAGCAGCTACTCCAAGTACAACAGAAACTGTACGGGTAGTCACTGCAGTGCCACAGCCATTGGAAACGAAGTAAGTAATAACTGAAGTACCTGTCGCAACACCGGTAAGAACACCTGAAGAAGTGATAGTGGCAACTGAAGTATTGCAACTGATCCATCCGCCACCTGAAACAGATGAAGTAAGGGTAATTGCTGAGCCTCTGCACACTGACGTCGGACCAGAAATTGTTCCTGCCGATGGGCCAGAGCTGACAGTAAATGACCTTGTAGCTGAAACCGTACCACAGCTGCCAGTCAATGAATAAGAAATGGTAACTGTACCAGCAGCAACACCTGTTACAACGCCTGTTGTAGCATTCATAGTTGCAATTGAAGTATTTGAGCTGGTCCAGGTACCACCTGTAGAGCCACTGGTCGTAAGTGTAGTATGACCACCGACGCAAACGCTTGATAAACCAGAGATCGTACCCACAGAAGCACCTGCTGTAACAGTGATAGATTTGGTAGCAATTGCTGTGCCACAACCTGAAGTTACAGAATAAGTAATAGTAACAGTTCCTGCAGTTACACCACGAACTACACCCGTAGTACTACCCACAGTAGCGGTTGATGTGCTGCTGCTGGTCCATACGCCACCAGATACAGAATTAGAAAGTGTAATGTTTGCCCCTGCACATACTGTAGAAGCACCAGAAATAGCTCCGGCAGTTGGAGCGCTGCTTACGCTGATCACAAAACCAGCCACAGCTGTTCCGCAGCTCGAAGTAACGCTATAAGATATAGTTGCACTTCCGGCGGCAACACCGGTAACAACTCCCGTAGTGGCATTAACCACAGCCACTGAAGTTGTAGCTGTACTCCAGGTACCTCCTGAAACTGTGTTTGAAAGTGTAATGGTCGAACCCGCACAAACTGTTGAAGGACCAGATATAATTCCGGCCGATGCTCCTGCGCTAACCGTAATAGTTTTTGTAGCGACACCACCACAACCAGATGTTGAGGTGAAAGTGATAGTTACTGTTCCGGCAGAAACACCGGTAACCACGCCGCTGGTTGCATTTACTGTTGCAATTGAAGCATTGCTGCTGCTCCAGGTGCCACCGGCTCCTGTATCAACAAGAGTAATTGATGCACCAGGACATACAGTTGACGGGCCAGTAATTGCGCCGGCTGAGCCAGTGAGTGTGTAAACTGTTTTAGTGGCAGTGGCGCTTCCGCAACTTCCGCTAACTGTATACGAGATAACCGCACCGCCCGGAGCCACGCCGGTTACTACGCCAGTTGTTGCATTAACCACTGCTACAGAACTATTGCTGCTTGACCATGTTCCGCCGCTAACGGCATCAGTTAAAGTAATTGAAGCACCGATACAAACCGAAGATGAACCCGAAATAGTTCCAGCTGAAGCCGATGAACCTACTGTAATAGTTTTAATAGCTACACCACCGCAACCTGAAGTTGAGGTAAATGTAATAGTAACAGTTCCTGCAGAAATACCCCTAACCACACCGCTTGTAGGGTTAACTGTAGCGATTGATGAGTTGCTGCTGCTCCAGGTGCCACCTGCACCTGTATCCACCAAGGTGATAGTAGCACCTACACAAACTGTTGAAGGACCAGAAATAGCTCCGGCTGAACCTGTTAGCGTATAAACGGTCTTTGTTGCAAATGAAGTACCACAGCTGCTGCTTACAGTATAAGTAATAACAGCGCTACCCGGAGCAATACCAGTAACTACACCTGTAGTTGAACCCACTACTGCTACAGAAGAATTACTGCTGGACCATGTGCCTCCTGAAACAGCATCGGTCAGGGTAATGGTAGAGCCGATGCACATGCTTGAAGAACCAGATATTGTACCTGCTGATGCTGAAGAACCAATTGTAATGATCTTAACCGCAGCTCCGCCGCAGCTTCCGCCATTTGTATAAGTAATGGCTACTGTGCCTGAAGCCCATGCTGTTACCACGCCGTACGTACTTACGTAAGCAAGAGATGGGTTGCTGCTGCTCCAGGTACCACCCGTAATAGAATCGGTCAATGTAATAGAATCACCGACACACATAGTTGATGGTCCTATTATAGGGCTGGATATGCCAGAAGAAACTGTAATGGTCTTGGTAGCAACACTACCGCAGCCACTTGTAATTACATAAGAGATCGTAACAGTTCCCGAACTTACTCCGGTTACTACACCAGCGCTGCTCACATTGGCAACAGAAGTATTACTGCTGGTCCAGGTACCACCAGGGGTAGAATCTACCAAAGTGATCGTTGCCCCGGCGCAAACAGTAGAAGCGCCTGAAATATAACTTGAAGAACCATAGCTTACAGTAATAGTTTTAGTTGCGTATGTTGTTCCGCAGCTGGTACTGATTCCGTATGTAATTGTAACGGTACCAGGTGAAACGCCTCTTACAACACCCGTTGCAGAATTAACTGTTGCAATAGATGTGTTACTGCTCGCCCATACGCCACCTGAGGTAGCGTCGGTTAATGTAATTGTAGAACCTACACATACTGAAGAAGAACCGCCTATAGCAGCTACTGAACCACCAGAGCCTACTGTTATAGTTTTTGTAGCAATACCGCCACAACCACCAGTGGTTGCGTAAGTGATAGTCACAGTGCCAGATGCAATGCCATGTACCACACCACCGCTTACTGTTGCGATTGAAGTATTTGAACTGCTCCAGCTTCCACCCGGGGTAGAGTCAACCAAGGTAATTGATGCTCCTGCACAAACGGTAGACGGGCCCGTAATTACGCCAGCTGAACCTGATCCGCCAACGGTTACAGAATATGTTGCTGAACTGGTTCCGCAGCTATTGGTAACTGAATAGGTTATTATCGCAGTGCCTGTGCCGGCTCCGTAAATTGCACCTGAGCCACCCACATATACAATTGAAGTATTACTTGAGGACCATGTTCCTCCGTATGTTCCGCCGGTCACAGTCAGACTGTCATAAGCGCCAGGGCAAATTGAAGAGTGGCCGTAGATCGTACCTGCTGCTGGTGTAGTATTAACTGTCACGTTCATGACTGCACTTCTTGATCCACAGCTGTTGGTCACTGTATAGGAAATATTGGTAGTCCCTGAAGTAACCCCGGTGCCATTACCACTGGCATCTATGGTTGCAATAGCGGTATTACTGCTGCTCCATACTCCACCAGTGGTTGCATCAGACAAAGTATAAGAATAACCCAGGCACCAAACGTAGATTCCTGTAATAGCTGAAGGTGTCGCAGGAGCTGAATTTACTGTGATTGTCCTTGAGACAGATCCGGCAGAAGTAGTATAATAAATGTTCACTGTTCCGGCAGAAACACCGTAAACAACGCCTGTTGATGTAACGGTTGCCACTGAAGTATTATAACTGCTCCATGTTCCGCCTGTAGTAGAGTCCATGAGGGTAATCGATGCACCTGAACAAACTGTTGAAGGCCCTGTAATTGGTGCTACTGAGCCAGAGCCAGATGTAACAGTAACTGCTTTTGTGGCAAATGCTGTGCCACAGCTATTGGTCACCGAATATGAAATGACTACACTACCGGCAGAAAGGCCATAAACGATACCAGTTGTCGAACCTACTGTAGCAACTCCAGTCGTACCTGAAGACCAGACACCACCGGTAACTGAATTAGACAGCGCTATAGATGTACCTGCAGCTACAGTAGATGAGCCCGAAATAGTACCCGGTGTTGGTGTTGTAGTAACCGTAATAGAACGGGTATAAGTTCCACCTCCGGAAAGCACGTACGAAATTGTTGTAGTGCCAGCCGCGACGCCGTGAACAACACCCGTAGACGCTGAAATTGTTGCCACAGCAACATTGGAACTGGACCAAACCCCACCCGGAATGGAATCGGTGAGCGTGATGGCAGCGCCTGCGCAAACAGACGAGGGCCCTGAGATCTGTGCCCGGGCCGAGTGGGAAAGACCTGTACAGATCATTACCAGGAAAAGGGCAAATAGTGTGATTTTGTTTTGCATGGTTGTTGATGGTTTTAATTATTGTTTATAATGTTTAAGACTGACTAAGCTTTTGTTCTTCCATCCTCCGGGCACTTGCTAAATCACGGGTTCCTATGCACATATCTGCATCCTGGGGTAATGACGATATAGTATTTTGAAAAACACGGACCACTGTTAAAGTTCCGTTAGTATTATGACGAGGCATTTTGAGCAAATGTTAGACTTAAATTTAAATATTTTTTTCTACATTCTACAACCGCTTCTTTCCCAATACTGGTTTAACTGAACACAATATTTACAGGAAGCTTATTGTTGTTTCAATCCCGGCTTACCAACTTCCCCAAAAAGAAAAAATGCAGATGTATTGCTACACCTGCATTTTCTATGTTTTAAAAAGAATTGACTATTGTAAGATCACTTTCTGGCTGTACACATTGCCGTCGGCAGTGTTTACACGCAACAGGTAAGTGCCTGCTGCAAAGCTGCTCATA
>CANCOG010000152.1 GCA_947379685.1 Flavipsychrobacter stenotrophus
GTTCCGCAGCTATTGGTAAAGGCGTATTTTATGGTATCCACGCCTGCAGCAAGTGCTGTAACACTGCCTGTTGTTCCAATCGTCGCTATAGTTGCATTTACACTGCTCCAAACCCCACCTGTAACTGATGAACTGAGCATGGTAGTGGCCGTTGCACAAACGGTTGTTACACCGGAAATAGTACCGGCAGATGGTAATGGATTCACCGTTATGTTTGCCCTGGCTGTGTCAGCACCGCAACTGTTGGTGATAATATAAGCGATTGAAGTGCTGCCCGATGTAATACCAGTCACTACGCCAGCCGAATTTATGCTGGCGACGGACATGGCAGAACTACTCCAGATGCCACCGGTTGTTGCACTACTGAGCGTAATGTGCGCACCACCAGCACAAACAACAGATGGGCCGGTTATGGCACCTGCAACAGGTGCACCAATAACATTGATCACTTTTTGAGTAACGAATTCGCCATATGCGGTATAGCTGATGGTATCAATACCCGATGATACACCAGTTACAATGCCACCGGAAATTGTTGCAAGTGCATTGCCGGAGCTCCATGCTCCGCCTGCAAGGGCATTGGTCAGCGTGATGTTACTACCTACGCAAACACTTGACGGGCCTGCAATTGGGCCGAGTGTATCTTCAATTGTGTTAAGGACTGTATTGGTAACAACAGCAGGATTATAATCGAAGTAGATAGCCGCTGTATTTCTGATTTGTGTACCGGGTGCCCGGTCTGTTTTAGGCAAGATATTGTAAGATACCCAGCCGTTCGAACCGCTGCGGTCAGTACCGCTGTCAGGCAGATAAATCTCGTTGAACCTGAATTTAACTACCCTGCTGCCTGGTTCCGGCTGAACAATGATCACATTGTGGCTTGCGCCTATGAACTGTAATGTAGCAATATCCAGGTCATTGCTGATCGTATCCGCTACAGTAATAGTTTCCGCATCGGCGGTACCGGTATTCTGGAAGTGGATCATGTAACTGAGCGCAGTGCCATCGGGTATGTACCCATCCGTGCCATAGCCCTTAGGGGAGACTTCAATTTCATTTGGATCGAATGAACCCCGCACTCGGGTATCCCAGGAATACCTATTGTCTGTTGTATCTATTTCCGATACGGATGTTGGCAAAACATGTACACTATTATGTATGATATCACCAACTGTAGCGGTGGAATCGCACCTCACCAAAACTTCGGCTTGCAAATCAAGCAATGCCATGAACGTATGGAAATTCCAGGTCAGAGTGTGCCCTGAGATAGATGAAGGAGCAGGGCCTCTTTTCATACCCCTGTACGTGAGCCGTGAATCAATTGTCAATGTAGCCGTTGCATTCACCGTATCGCACATATAACCATAAGAATTACTTGACCAAACATTGATACTGGTCGTTCTCCCGGGCATAAACCTGCTACCCCACCCTGAAACATTCATATCGATTGTTGAGACAGAACCATAACAGGAAAAACCAAAATTCTGGGAGTAAGTGTGCCCCGGCAGTACGAACAAGGCAAGAGGTGCCGCACTTGGGCAAGATAAACCCAATGAGTCCCGGCTATAACCAAAATAGCCGAAGTAATTCGCAAATATGAGATAGCTGTTACTGTCCAAAAGGTTGGTGGCGTACCGGCCTAAGCTATCACACCAAACAAAAGTTGTGTCATGCAGTGTGGTGTTAACAACGGCTATTGGCCAGTAAGCAAGGTGAGGTTCTCCTGCGTCAGCCGTGCAATTGCCATTCACGTCCCTGTAAAGCACTCCGGAAAAACGAGAGCAACTGGTCCCAATTCTTATTATAGGTGCAACCCTGGCAATGGCGCTATCCAGGTTGCGGATCGAGGTTGTACTGGTCCCCGGCACTGTATAGGTATGTGTTAACGTGTCACGGACTGAAAAAATGCCGTAGCTATCACTGGTTGTTGCCAACACAAGTGTGTCGGTAGAGCCATCGCCGAAATTAACCAGGTATCTGATGTGTGACGTGGTGTCGGCCCAGCCATGAAGTGTCCCTGTTATATCAAACCTGGCTGTGTAAGGTACATGGCAAGCATCAGCACTTGTATCGTGCGCATGCATAGTGGTTACTACCGACCCCGCACCTGTGCAGGATTCAATATTGATAATTGGAAAAACCGGGTGATATTCAGTACTTTCAGCAGTACTGTGTGTGCCGGAATTGGTCACAGCGAGCGCCCCCGTGCTGTATGTACCTGCTCCGGAATAACTGTGGTAAACTGAATAACTGAACGGAAAATAACTGACACCGCCAATAGAAATTGTGGTGGTCGTATCAATACTAACTGTACTGGCAGATATCGTACCATCGCCATAATACAATCTTAAAAAAACAGAATCGGCTGCCGACGGGTGCCCAAGTACGCCACCCTTTATGGTGACAAGTACACTGGAAGGAAATGTACAGGGCGCAAGAATACTGTCTTTAAGCTCAGTTATCCTCACCTGGCTGATATTGGTATCGGTCACCGTGCCAGTATAGCCCGTTGTATAAGTGCCGATTTTTCGAGTAGTGCCATAATACTGATCTGTAAAATAGATGTTTCCGGAATTATCAATTGCGATCCCGTTGGGATATCCCGCCAGGGAATTAATCGCAGGCCCGCCATCACCGGTATTGCCAAAGGTTGGACTTGCACTACCCCACCGGTTCTCAAACTTCCCGGCAACAGCGTTTAACCTGCCAGTGTTGCTCACCCGAAAAACGTTATAGTAAAAGGAAGCTATATAGAGGTGTCCTGTAGGGTCGCAGGCTAACCCTGAAGGATCCAATAACATAGTTGAAAGCGTGGAATCACCATCGGTGTAAGACCCGGCGCTATTACCGGCAATTGTTGTAATGATCCCTGAAGCATCAATTTTTCTGACATTATAAAATCCATCAACAAAGAACAGGTCTCCTGACGTATCTACTGCCATTGACTTCGGAAAAGGTATTCCTGCATCAGTGGCAGGACCACCGTCTCCGGAATATCTGGTACTATCGTTGCCTGCGAAATTGCTGATGACACCCGATGGGCTTACCTTCCTGATCACATGATTTCCAGCGTCTGAAATATAAACATTGTCGTATCTGTCGACCACCACCGCCCACGGACGAAAGAAGGTAGCGGCAGTTGCGGGGCCACCATCACCGCTGTGTCCGCCAATAGTAGTTGCAACTCCTGCAAACAAAGTGATAATACCGGAGGTATCAATTTTTCTGATCTGATTGTTAATGTTGTCGCATATAAACAGGTTGCCATGCCTGTCTATCGCATGGCTTAAACAATTAATTGCTGCGGCGGTCGCGGGGCCACCATCACCAGCTATTACAGTGCTGCCCGTTCCCGCTATTGTTGTAATTATACCCAGCGAATCTATCCTGCGTAACCTGTGATTATTTAGGTCGCAAATCACCAACCGACCCCTTGAATCTACAGTCACTGTTGAAGGGCTATTGAACTTAGCATTCACCGCCGGCCCGCCGTCGCCGGAAAAACCAACGTGCCGGGGAGGGTAGGTGTTATCTCCAGCTACCGTTGAAATGGGGCTGTTTGATACATAAACGTTTTTTGTGTAGCTAAATGTATGACAACCTGTTGCCAATGTCGCGGTAATCAACGCATCACCGGGCGATACACCCGTCACATTTCCCGCACCATCTACTGCGGCCACTGACGAATTGCTGCTTGTCCAGGTGCTGCCTGCGCCAGAGTCTGTTAACGACATAATACCGCCTGGCGCCACGGAACAATAACCATGTATGCCGGGAGTTGTTAGCGGATCCACGGTTGTATAATAAATGGCCGGGCAGCCCGAGCCACTGAAGTATTTAATAATAGCATCGCCGCGGGTAACTGCGGTAACAACACCGGTCGTAGCGTTAACGGTTGCTACCGTTGGGTTATTAGACACCCATGTGCCGCCCGTTGCGGAATCTGTAAATGTGTAAGTATTCCCTGAGCATAAATACCGTGTGCCCGAGATCGGAGGCAATGTGCTGTGCAAAACAGTTACGTGAACATTAGTCTCAACATACGTAGGGCAACCTGATGATGCAAAATAACCGGTGGCATCCCGGAAAAAAGTATGAAGACCGGTATCTGCCATGCCCACATTGGGTATTATTAAAACGGAATCATTACGGGCACCAATAACATAGTCAAAAGGGTCTCCATCGCGGTAAACCCAGCTTGTCCAACTAAAAACTTGGGGGTCATATCCACACACATTCAAAACCGTCCCATCAGTTCCGCTCATGTCTGTGCTGTCTCTCAGGTTGTGAAAAAATGAAGTAGTATCATGTGCGACCAAACGCAGCGTATCACCCTCGCAAAGGGTAGTAGTTCCGGTAACGGTGGGGGCCGTCACACTTCCGCTCACTCTTATTGCCTGCAATGGCGAACAGTACATAGGGCATGTCGCTGAATCGGTAGGATTTAATATTACGGAGTTAGTTCTTATTTTATAAATTCCCGTGTAAGGGTAAGTGTAGGTCAAAATATCCATGTCCCATTCAGTGCCGGCATATACAACGGAGGAATCACCCGTGCCCCAGTTGGCTGTCGAACGGTAAAGAAACGGACTGGGAGTGTACCAATAACCAGGTAAATAACCTATTGGACGAAAACCCAGAAAAAATTGGGCATAAGTCGGGCCGCAGGCATACATAAAATCCTGGGTCAGCTCGACCCTGCCTGTAGTATCAAAATACGCACAGTTAAAGACATATGGGTAGAACGCACTGTCATTGTATGTTGCCGTAATCATTGATGCCGTATCGACAACTGTAAGGGTATAGACCAAAGACGGGGTAATATGGTTATCCCGAGTAAAATTATACCGTACCGACCGCCCCACAGCAGTAGTTCCGTCACTAAAAGCCCAGTTATAAACGGCTGTGGATGAAAAGGAGCCTATTACATCATAATGGCTGTCAAAGATCAGGTCATTGGCAGTAAAATTTCCCTTTGTAGTATCGCGGTGATAAATAAGGCTATCTGTAGCCAGCGAACCGTAACAATGGTACTGTGCCCTCCCCGTCAACGAAAGCAAAACAACAATGATTGTTAGCAACGTGCTTTTAACACAAGACTCCATTTTTGAAGCCAAAGCAACCTGAATTCCGGTAAAATTTTTCATAAGGGTAGATTTAAAAATGTATAATTGGGATTTTCATTAACTATAAAGGTCATTTATAAAAAAATAAGTACCAAAAAAAAGGAACGAACGGTCAGTATTCGGAACGAACGGTATTTCGAATCATTGCAATACTAACTGTCAGTTAATTCCTCCGATGTTTCCGGCAAAATAAATGCGGATGCTTTTTGGGCATCCGCATTTATTTGAAAAATCTAATTTGAAGTTTACTGAACAATTACCTTCCCGGTATACACAGAGTTTTCCGTTCTTACTGTTACCAGGTAGACGCCCCGGGCAACATTGCCCAGGTTGATTTCTATCATGCTTTCGTGAGTCGCGGTCGTGAACACCGTTTTACCACCTGCATCAGTAACTGAAATGGCAGCCTCCCCTGTCGTCCCTTGTAGCTTAATCATTACCACCCCTGTGGTTGGGTTGGGGTAAAGGCTGATCAAAGGCTCTGCGTGTCCTGTCGTACCACCTGCTTCCCTATGTTCGGTGATAGTGATAACTTTAGTTGCAACACCTGCCCCGCAACCATTAGTGGCCGTATATTTTATCGTGTCGGCACCTGCAGCCACACCTGTTACAACACCGCCTGCACTTATCGTTGCCAGTGAGGGAGAAACACTGCTCCATACACCTGAAGCACCACCATGTGTAAGTGTAATTGTAGCCCCCACCACAACGGTAGACGGACCTGAAATGCTAATACCTGTAGGTACCGTCGCATTTACAGCCAGATTCCTGGCGGCAAAGTAAGTACCACAAGCGTTAGTAACTGTATAACTGATTGTAGCAGTTCCATTGGCAACACCGGTAGCAACGCCTGACGAATTGATGGTGGCGATACTACTGGCCGAGCTACTCCAGGAGCCTCCGGCAGTTGCATCGGTGAAAGTAGCTGATGAGCCAACACAAAGATTCGTTGGCCCTGAAATTGCCGCCGGTGCCCCTGGTGAAGAAACCGTAACATAAAGACTCGCGACATCGGTGCTGCAGGCACTGGTTACTGTATACCTGAGCGTGGTTGCACTTACTGAAACAGGTGTTACTACTCCCGAACTGCTTACTGTGGCCGCAGAGGTATTTGAACTACTCCAGACACCACCAGAAGCCCCTGTAGCAGTATAGGTAACTGTACTACCCATGCATATATTCGACGGACCAGTTATAGTGCCCGCCGCCGCCGGAGCATTAATGGTTATCGTTCTCAAAACAGAACCCGTAAGTCCGCAACTATTGGTGATCGTATATAAAACTGTATCCGTTCCTGCTGCAACACCGGTTACAACACCAGTACTGTTTACAGTAGCTACCGATGGATTGCTGCTGCTCCATATACCGCCGGTTGTACCATCCGTATAAGTCATGGTAGCGCCCACACATATAGCTGCAGTGGATCCCGCGATAGCCGCCGGGTAAGTTGGGCCGGTAATGGTTAATGGCTTTATGGCCGAAACTGTTCCGCAAGCATTGGTTACGGTATAGATAATTGTGTCGGTACCAGGAGAAAGTGTCGTTACCACTCCCGATGCAGATATCGTGGCGAGGCTGGTATTTGTACTACTCCAGGTGCCTCCGGTTGTAGAATTGGTCATGGCAAGTGTAACCCCGGGACACGCAGCGTTGCTGCCAACAATGCTGGCTATTGCCCCCGGCACTGAAACCACAAGCGTAATGGCTGCTACACCCGAACCGCAGCTGTTCGTCACCGTATACCTGATTGACGAGCTGCCTCCTGAAACACCTGTTGCCACACCACCCGAAGTTATAGTGGCGACAGAGGTGGCCGTGCTACTCCACGTACCTCCCGTTGCACCACTGGCCGAATAAGTAGTTGTTGAACCGGTACAAATGTTTGATGCACCTGTTACCGTGCCAGCAAAGGCACCAACGTTGAGCACCTTTGTTGCCCTGGCAGTGCCGCAAGAGGTAGATACTGAATAGCTAATCGTGACAATACCCGCTGTCACACCCCTTACCACGCCAGAAGTGTTTACCGTAGCAACTGAAGTAGTTCCTGAACTCCAGGTACCACCGCTTACGGTGTTGCTGAGCGTAGTATTGGCCGCTACACACACCAGACTGCTGCCTGTTATGGTGCCGGCTGCCGGTGCAGGGTTCACGGTAATGTTCCTTGTTGCACTCGCCGATCCACAACTATTGGTTACGGTATAAGTAATGGTATCCGTGCCAGGTGCAACGCCCGTAACAATCCCCCCCGAACTGATGGTTGCTAACGAGGTATTTCCGCTGCTCCAGCTGCCGCCTGTAACAGTCGAAATTAAAGTTATCGCTGCGCCGCTGCAAACTGCCGTAGCACCCGATAAAGTGCCTGCTGCCGGAGCTGGATTTATGGTTATTGTGGTTGTGGCAACTGAAGTTCCGCAACCGTTAGTAACGGAATAAGAAATAGAAACCGAGCCCGCCGATACTCCGGTTACAACACCTGAGCTGCTGATTGTCGCTCTTGAAACATCGCTGCTTGTCCATACACCGCCAGTCACTGTAGAAGTTACAGTAGTGGACGAGCCCGAACACACAGAACTAGCACCTGATAGACTATCCGACACCGGTAATGGCAGAACAGTCAAACTATAAGTCGCCGTATCTGAATTGCACGAGCCTGTTGTAGTGTAGGATATCGTTGCACTACCTGAAGCAACACCATAAACAGTTCCAGAACCGTCTACAGACGCTACAGAAGCATTGTTGCTGCTCCAGCTACCACCGCTGCCACTAGATGTGAACCCTGTACTTGATCCAGCACATACACTGGCAACTCCCGTTATAGTACCTGCATGTGTTAATGGAAGAACGGATACTGAATAAGTTGCCGTATCTGAATTGCACAAACCTGTTGTAATATACGATATTGTTGCGCTGCCGGAAGCAATACCATAGACTGTTCCCGAAACATCTATAGATGCTACGGATGCATTGCTGGTGCTCCAGGTGCCGCCACTGCCGCCAGATGTAAACCCAGTGCTAGATCCCTCACACAAACTGGCTACACCCGTTATAATACCTGCATGGCTCAATGGTAGAACAGTCACTGAATAGGTAGCCGTATCTGAATTGCACGAGCCAGTTGTGATATACGATATGGTCGCGCTACCCGAAGCGATACCATAAACTGTACCCGAAACATCTACAGATGCTATCGATGCATTGCTGGTGCTCCAGGCACCACTGCTGCCGCTGGTTGTAAATCCGGTACTTGAACCCTCGCATAAACTGGCAACTCCCGTAATACTACCTGCATCGCTCAATGGCAAAACGGACACCGAATATGTCGCTGTATCTGAATTACACGAGCCTGTTGTGATATACGATATGGTTGCGCTACCCGAAGCAATACCGGAAACAGTGCCGGAAACGTCTACAGACGCTACGGAAGCATTGCTGCTGCTCCAGACTCCACCAGAGGTCGTGTCTGTAAAGCTAGCAGATGCGCCTGTACAAACTGAGGACGAACCAGTAATTGTTCCGGCATCGGGCATTCGGTTAACTGTAATAACTATTAACGCTGCTGCTGTACCGCAGCTGGTGGTAATGGTATAGGTTACAGTATCTGTCCCTGTCGCAACAGCGGTAAATATCCCCGCACTATTTATAGTGGCGACAGTAGTATCGCTACTCACCCATATACCGCCTGCGGATGCATCTGTCAATGTTGTGGTTGCACCAACGCATAAAGTAGCAGTACCACTTACCGATGCCACGGACGGCAATGGTTGAACTGTAATTGTTGCAAATTTCAGCAAGGTGCCACAGCTGTTGGAAACGGAATAAATTATGGTAACTGTTCCTGTATTAGTGCCTGATACTTCACCTGCCGAATTTATTGCAGCAATTGTTGTATCGGAGCTGGTCCACATACCCCCTATGGTAGTATCAGAAAGGGTAATTGTGCTGCCAAGGCACACAGTAGAAGGCCCTGTGATATCAGCAATAGTTGCATTGTTTACTACGAATGAAACTATGGCCGAATTTGTGCCGCAGCTATTGGTCACCGAATAAGAAATAGTCACGCTACCCGGCGATACGCCACTCACGACACCCGAAGTACCCACTGAGGCTATTGCAGAATTACTGCTGCTCCATGTACCTGATGTGGTGCCATCGGCCAGTGTTGTCGTGCTGCCCACACACACAGAAGTAACCCCTGTAATGGCAGCTACAGTAGAACTATTAACCGTCATATTTTTTACAACAAATCCAGAGCCGCAACTATTGGAAATATAATAAATGATTGTCACAGTCCCCGCGCTTACCCCTGTTACCAGGCCTGATGAATTGACTGTTGCAATACTGTTGTCACTACTTCCCCAGCTGCCACCCGTCACACTATCGCTTAAAGTTGTTGCTGCTCCTATACATAAGCTACTTGCACCGCTTATGGCAGCAGGTGTACCTGAAATATTTACTGTGACTGCAGCGGTAGCCACAGATGTACCACAAGTGTTAGTTACAGAATATGTAACTGTTGCACCGCCCGTAGCCAGCCCGCTTACTACACCCGAGCTATTTACCGATGCAATTGATGTATTGCTGCTACTCCATGACCCACCAGTTGCCGCATCACTCAAAGATGTGGTTGAGCCAGGACAAACTGTTGTTGTTCCGGTTATAGACCCCGCATCAGGAAGCGGGTTAATGGTTATAGCTTTAGTGGCACTTGTACTGCCACAAGTATTACTCAAAGTATAGGAAATGGTT
>CANCOG010000153.1 GCA_947379685.1 Flavipsychrobacter stenotrophus
GTCTGATAGCTTTAGTCCAAATCCGCACCAGGTACTTATGGCCCCTGATTTTTCAAAGTATTTTGTTTCCTGCCAGGGGACCAACAAATTGGTTGTTTTTGATGCGCATACGGACAGTATTATGGCAACCATTAATGTTGGCGCCGTGCCGCAAGAAATGGACATTTACCCGGCAAGGAACTGGCTATTTTTGGCTTGCATGGAAGATGGTGAGACAACTCATGCGGGTGCACGCGGAACGGTTTATGTTATTGACTATGTTTCTATGGCGATTGTCGGGAAAATTTATGGGGACTTCTTTCAGCCGCATGATGTCGCGGTGGATGCGCAGGACGGATTGCTGTATGTGGTAAGCACTAACTACAGTCCCGGCGGACCACCACCTCATCATGTCACTTATTGTGGCAGCAGGGCTGGCTGGTATTCGGTTTTTGATCTTAATACATGGGCGCCAGTAAACAACAAAAGGTACGAAATGACCTTCGACCCTTATGCTATTACTGCACGCTTTAAGTAGTAAATCCAAGGCGCGAGAACACCGAGTGATTTATCATCATATTTTATACTTTCCCAAAAGAACTGTTATTTTGTCCATGGGCAAGATTTCATTTATTGGCCCGTTATTGATTTATGGTATTTAATTCCCTGCAATTTTTAGTATTCTTTGTCCTTATTACGCTTTTGTTTTTCCGGTTTAAAACCCAGAAACAACGAATCGTGCTGTTGCTTATTGCCAGTTGTTATTTCTATATGTCGTTTATCCCGGAATATATTCTTATTCTGGGTAGCACTATTATCGTTGACTATTTTGCCGGCTTACAGATTGGCAGAACTGAAGGCCGTACCCGAAAATCCTGGTTGATTGTTAGCCTTATAATTAATATCGGCACTCTTGCAGTCTTTAAGTATTACAATTTCTTTATTGACAATATCCAGAGCGCATTTCATGCATCGGGTCAATCGATTTCGCTCCCCTTCCTGAAGATGGCTTTACCAATTGGCCTTTCGTTCCATACTTTTCAGGCAATGAGTTACACCATTGAAGTACACAGAGGTAACCAAAAACCTGAGCGCAATTTTGTAGTGTATGCATTATATGTGATGTTCTACCCGCAGCTGGTGGCTGGTCCTATAGAACGACCGCAAAATATCCTGCACCAATTAAAAGAATTCAGGGTCTATAACTGGGATCATGTAAAAGAGGGTTTTGCACGAATGCTTTGGGGCTTTTTCAAAAAGGCAGTGATCGCCGACCGGCTTGCCATGATAGTTGACCGGACTTTTTCGCACACACACGACAGTTCTTCACTGGCATTGTTTGCAGGGGCATGTTTCTATTATTTTCAGATGTACTGTGACTTCTCAGGATATTCAGATATAGCGCTGGGAGCAGCCAAAATCATGAATATCGACCTGATGGAGAACTTCAACCAGCCGTTCTTCAGTAAAAGTATTTCGGAGTTCTGGCGCAGATGGCATATTTCACTGTACAGCTGGTTTATGGATTACCTGTTTAACCCCATCGTGCTATCGCTCCGGAACCTGGGTAGTGCCTCAGTGGTTTTCGCCATTATGTTCACTTTTGCCCTCAGCGGTTTGTGGCATGGTGCTGCATGGCATCATATTGTCTATGGACTGTTACATGGCGTGGCACTAACATTTGAATATTTCACCAGGAAGAAGCGAAAAGAATTCTTCAAAACCAAGCCTGCATTCCTTACAAACCTATTAGGTATTGGTGCAACGCTTGGCTTTGTCATATTTACCAGAATCTTCTTCAGGGCTGAAACTGTTCCGGATGCTGTATTGTATTTAAAAAACATTTTTTCACTTACAGCAGGATCGAACTATATAGGTATGGGTCGGGCTGAATTGATATTTGCTGTATTAATGATACTGGCAATGTTGCTGAAGGAAAAATACAGCCCGAAACACCTTATCAATAACAATAGCCGGTTTTATTCCTATGCTGTTTTCATGATCATAGCCTGTTACTATTTGGGGGTTTACACCGAAAATAAATTCATTTACTTTCAATTCTGACCTATGCTGAAAAAAATTGGAAGAGACGCATTAATTATTTTCTGCCTAGTTGCCATGTTTGCCTCCACTTACAGGCCACTGATGGGTTGGCTATGCGACCTGAGGAATGTAGATAAATGGTGGGGCACTTATCAATGTAACCATGGCGACCTGATCACTATGTCGGGGCTCGACATCATCAGCACATTTAACCCTCCGCCTGTGAAATGGACCATAACCAAGCCAAATTATGACGGACCCAAAAACGCAGTACTTTACATTTACGGTGATAGCCATACCTATAGTCTAAAAGACACCCTGTTTGCCGGATTGAGCGGATTTCATTACATCAGCCGTTATGGTGGGGGACCATTTCACCTGGATACTAGCAAAAAGAATGTGCTGATTGTAGAAATAGGTGAACAGGCCGTGCGGGAGTTTTTCACTAACCTGCGCATGTTCGATGAATTAAGGGACACAGCTACAATTAACAAGGCCATTTCACTAGCCGGTATTCAGCCGAAACAGCAATTAGCCTCGTTCTTGCCGGATATGCATATGGACTTGTTCTTCAACAAAAACATTAACCAAAACCTGGAATGCAACCTTTTCAACTATGGCTTCATAGTGCCTATGTTTCAATCGAAGGCTGCACTTAACTACTATGTTTTTGACCGGGCTTCGGGCGATGTGGTTGTTTCCAACGACAAACAATTCCTTTTCTTCCGGCCAACAGTAAGTAATACAGAAATTTGCGGCTATCGCACACCCGTTCCCGCAGAGGAAATAACAAGTCTTATCAATAAGCTAAATGCAGTTTACGACCACTATAAGCAAGCCGGGTTTACCCAGGTATACTTGTCAATTATCCCCAACTGCCCTACCATTATGCAGCCCGAGGGCTACAACCAATTGATTCCCTCTATCCAGAATGATAGCCGGCTAAGGCTACCGTATATTGATGTCTATGGCACCTTTAAGCGATCGAAACAAATACTCTATTGGCACGGAGATACCCATTGGAATTTTGAAGGCATACAGGTGTGGCTCAATTTAGTAAATGACCAGTTGAAGAAAATCAATGCGGAAAGCTAAAATAAGCACAGCGATTGGCACCAAAACAGCCTAATTACAATAAAACATGCAGATAAGAACATTTAAATGTTCTTATCTGCATGTTTTTAGGAAAATAAGCTAGCGGCCTGCTATTGTTACGCAGTGGGCCGGAATGGCATTGCCAATTTGGAGCTCGTCTAAAAAAATCTTTTCGGCTGATACAACCTTTTTGCTGCCACCTGCATATATTACTGTACACAACCACACTACACCCAATTAATGACCACAGAAAAGGCCATACAAGGATGCAAAAAACAGGACAGGATATGTCAAAAATATCTGTTTGATGCCTATTCTGATGCAATGCTGATGACGTGTATGCGCTATGTGAAAAATCTGCCCGACGCTGAAGAACTGATGTTGAATGGGTTCTACAATTTCTTCAAAAGTATTGACAGGTTTGTTTATAGCGGTGAGGGGGCGGTTGGCGGTTGGCTCAAGAAAATAATGGTGAATGAATGCCTGATGTTCCTGAGAAAAAAAGGCGCACTTAAGATAGTTGCCGAAGAATATGCAGGTGAGCTGGAATCAGACGATGGATTGACCGGGAGGATGAATGCAAGCGAGATATTTAAACTGATTGTCACTTTACCAGATGGCTACAGGACTGTATTCAACCTGTTTGTTGTTGAAGGGTATGGACATAAAGAAATAGCTGCTATGCTGGGCATAACCGAGGGCACTTCAAAATCGCAACTGAATAAAGCAAGGACATTATTGCAGCAAATGATCAGGCAAAACGGAGTTTATCATGGAAAGTAACGAAATATTGACTGACGAGCAGTTAAGGAGGGAGATGGAAACGGTGAGTACACTGGAAGGGGGCATTGTATTTGGTACTGAAGCTGCGTGGGATAAACTGCAGGCCAGAATGGAAAGCAAACCCTCCCGCAGGCTGGTGCCACTATACCGCCTTGCAGCCGCAGCAGCAATATTGTTACTGGTAGTATGTATTGCGGTTTTGACCAACCGCCCAAATGCCGAACAAGTAATTGCAAAACAAGAACCAACACAATCAAAAAAAGAAACACAAGAACCGACTAATACAATTGCACAAATACCAGCCCCTCTGAACCAGGAACATGAAACAAATGAACGCGAACAGGATGGAAGCAGCGCAATCAAAAATGCAGCTGCTCGTCCTGCAGGTTCTGAGGCTCCGGTAGCTGCTCTGAAACAAATATCTAAAGACGAAAGTCATACTGAAACACCAGATGTACCGGCACCTGTGGCACCCGAAACAACGGCAGTTGCCAACACAACTGTTGCTCCAATTAATCCTCCCGCATCGAGGCCGGTTATGAAAGTTGTACACATCAATGAACTGGATAAAGATCCCCGCTCTATAGCATCTGTTACATCAGACAGCAACAGGCCTACCTACGCATCCTTTAAGATGAAAATTGTACACATCAACGATGTGATCAAAGAAGAAAAAGAAGAAAAGCTTTTCCCCCGGGAAAACAGAATGTCGATTGGCAATTTCGTCTTCTTCAGGCCACAATCCCCATACACCAGGGGCCAATTTGCCGGATCGACTTCGAATCATTTTCTTTCAAAAATCAACCTCAATCTACAAAACTAGGTACATGAATTTAAAAACACTTGCTGCGGCATTGCTGGCTATCAGCATTGCTGGAACCGTTTATGGAAAAGAAAATGCCGGAACCCGGCATTCCAGAACCCATAAGACCTTCAATGCCGACGAAGATGATATAAATAACGTGCATATTGTTTATCTGAAGAACAATAACAAGGTCATAATTGAAATGGCTGATGTAACAGACTATGAGATGATCGGCAACCTGGATTCGCTCATGGGAAGAATGCGCGAAGATATCCGTTCATTCAAAGATTCCCTGGGCGAACTTGAAAATGTACGCTTCGACTATGTGCTGACCAAGGAAAGCGATAACACCCTGATAAGGTTCAAAAAATACAGCCCGGATGGCCACATATTCATCAAGAAAAATGGTGACCTTGCCCACCTGAAACTGGAACAGGATACACTAAGATTGTTGATGAAAAAACCTTTGGTCGAACGGGACAGCCACATGCATCTTTACGACTACCCGGTGCAGGTAACTTTTGTACTGAATAACTACACCGATATTGATGAGCTACTCAAAGAAAAAGGAATGCTGAACGAGTTTGTAGCAACACTCGCCAAAGCCACACTTCCCAAAAAGTATGACCCCAAAATAAAGGACCACCCCACTTCCATTGAATACCACCCTTATAGTCAATATACCAAAATAGTACGTAACGAAGTAACAGCGGCTGACGAACCCAAGGCCGGTTGTAGCGAAGTAAAAAGGCTGAATCACCGGCCATAAAAACTAATCACCTCTCCAAAACCACACAAAACAAAAAAGATGAAAAAAACAATTTTATGCCTTGCGCTTATGCTCATAAGCCAGGCCGGGAGTCTATTTGCTCAAGATGGAAATTATTCCGCCGAATACCGCGCAAACCAGAACCGATCGAAAACCGACAAGACATTCAATATCTGGACGCTTCATATCAATCTCCGGGATATAGTCCAATTAAAAGACGCAAAAATGACCCTCGAAATGCAAAACATAACGGATTTCGAAAATTTCAAAAAACTAGACTCCATATTGATGAACTTCATGAAAGACATCGCTTTCTACAAGGATTCACTGGATATGCAGGCTGCAGGTCACGTGCGCATAGATTATGTGATCAGCCCTGAATATAGCTTCAAGAAAATACGGTTCAAGAAGTATTATCCCGATGGCGACATTTACATTAACAGATCGGGAGAAACATCAAAATTAAAATTGGAACAAGACACCATCCATATAATTGTAGAAAAGCTGCTGCATAAAAGCAAGTGCGCAATACCCTATAATATACAGGCTACTTTTGTACTTGATAATTACACCGATGTAGATAAGATAATTGCCGACCGTGCAGAACTGCACAGAATACTGGATACACTGGAAAAGGAAAACCGGACGAAGCAAACCGACAAGCCTCACCGTTACCCCGAAATGACCATCGTGTATAACCCATACTTTTTCGGGCCGAACAGCTTCATAAAACGAAAAGGAGTAGATGCTGGCAATCTCAGTTTAATTCATGATCATGACTACATCAACTTTAACGCCAACGTGGGAGCCGGTGTTGTACTAAACACGGTTGCACCTTTCGCCGAATTTGGGGCTTCGCTCATCAGCCAATGGCTGCGCGGCACTCGAACCTATTCATTCTACAAAATGTTCGCTTCTTCTTACTATTTCTTTGAACGGGATGCCGCCGGTAATATTTCTGTTAAGGACAATTGGTTCATCAATGCTTCAGTGGGCACCAACTGGGAAAAAGCAGCACCAGGCTGGGTTGGCCACAACGCTGACTTTGGCGTTGGCTATCTTGTCTCACAGAAAGGCAACTATTTCAAAAGCACAACTTTCAAAGTCTTTACCGATATCCGCCTGGCAAATGGCATCAATCTGTCGCCTGAGTTTATTTTTACCAACAACTTTAAACAAATATATCCTGGGATTAGTTTGAAGGTTTTCTAGGGTATAATCAATGAGCCCATCGTGCAGGCTGGTGCCTGATATTTACTAACTTAGTAATCGCCAAACACACCACTATGACTACTCAGCAGCCCAGCGGAAGGTGGAACAGCCTTCAAAAAATATCGTTCCGGTTCATTTTCGTGTTCTTTCTCACGCACATCATCCAGTGGGATCTGGTAGACGGATTGTTGGATGGAATCACGAAGTGGACCGGCAGCCATATTCTCCATATACCCTATCCTATTACGGTTAAGCCCAACGGAAGTGGGGATACCACATTCAACTATGTGCAGGAGTTTATGTTTCTGACTGTCTCTATAGTTTCATGCATTTTGTGGAGTATCCTTGACAGAAAGCGCACAGAATATGAAAAGCTCTATTATTGGTTAACAGTATTGGTGAGGTATTACCTGGCCGTAGTGCTACTACTCTATGGATTCGCCAAGATCTTCAAATCACAATTTCCTGCTCCTGACGAACTGAGGCTAACAGAAACCTACGGTGATTCTTCTCCGATGGGCCTTGCCTGGACCTTCTTTGGATACTCTACAGCTTTCAACATTTTCATGGGCTTTTTTGAGTCAATAGGCGGTGTGCTTATGCTATTCAGGCGCACCACCCTATTTGGGGCCTGCATTGCCGCTACTGTCGTTACGAATATTGTACTCATCAATTTCTGCTACGATGTACCGGTAAAGCTCTTCTCCTGCAGCCTTCTGCTAATGACCCTGTTTTTAATTGCCGGGGATTTACAGCGTTTTCTTAATTTCTTCATCCTGAATAAGCCGGTGCAAGCGAAGGATTACACACCCATTTTCAAGAAGAAAAATTGGAAAATTACCCGGCTGGCAATCAAGGGGTTATTCATTTGCTCGGCTATTGGATTTGGTGCTTACGAATGCTGGCAGGAAAGCAATGACTTTGGCAATGACGCTACAAAACCTGCTCTTTTTGGCAACTACCGGGTGGAAACATTTGTTCGTAATAATGATACACTTCCTTCTTTAACGACAGACAGTGTGCGCTGGAGCAAGGTGATGGTAGCCTACGGCAACAGTATGAAAATCACCAAGATGAACGATAGCGCAAAGTGGTACAAGATCTCAGTATTTCCAGCCGAACACAGAGCAATGATAACCCGATTCCGAGACTCATCTCTAGCCAACAATTTCAGTTACACACAACCAGATAGTTCAACGCTTATTATGGCAGGCAAGTGGAAAGACGACTCACTATTTGTCAAGATGAAGATTGAAGACAACAAACACTTTTTGCTGATGAACAGGGGCTTTCACTGGATCAATGAGTACCCGGTTAACCGATAAAGACAGCCAACCGGCAAGTTTGATCACATGCAAAAATCAGAGCGCTCTTTCAATAAACTCCTCGGCTAAAATACCAAAGTCAAAGCCATCATACCATTCACCCCGTATCGGAAGCTTCCTTCTTTTTAGTCCCTCATTTTTGAAGCCTGCCTTTTCCAGCACTTTTACCGAGGCAGTGTTTTTCGTTACACAGCCTGCTTCCATGCGATGCAATTTCAGCTCCCCGAAGCCAAAACGCAGGAACGCCAGTACAACCTCTGTAGCATAGCCCTTATTCCAGAAGGCAGGGTGCATTTTATACCAAAGCTCTGCGCTCAGGTATTTTGGTTTGCCCATTATAATACCCGCAACACCAACAAAGTCATGCTCCCTGTTCTCTATATAAAAAGTGTATCTCTGCTTGGGCATTTCTTTTTCGCCTTGAATCCAACCCTGCATAATAGCCTCTGTCTCTGCAACTTCAGCGGGGATGCCCATGGTATTGTATCTGTCTGTCTCCGGTAACGAATGTAATGCATGCACCTGCCCGATATCGGTAATTGATATCGTCCTGAGTTTCAGCCGGTCGGTTTCAAGTTTCATGGGTGATGATTTATCAGTGACAAATGTAGGCAACCAAATCGGTCATTCTCTAATGCAGCACAGATACCATTCTGGTTACATTGGCTGAGTTCCCGGTTATTTTGAGAAAGTAGGTTCCGCTCTTCAGATAATGAGTTGGAATTACCGCGTTATAATGTTCAGTTGCAACAACATCTAGCTTATATACCTCCTTCCCCGTAACATCACAAAGAGTAATGGTACACGCTTCCGGCTGTCGCCAGCTGAATTGCACATTGACGGTGGCGTCAGCTGGATTGGGGAATACGACCAAATCGCAGCTGGTAGCACGGGGCTGCACACCAGATATGGTGTATGGACTATAATAGTAGCGGCTTAACGGATTCCCGGCACCTGATGTGCTGCTGCCCAGTGGCATACCCTGCCGCCAGGTCATTTGGTTTACACCATTGTAGGCATATTTATAATTAAAAGTATCCACCCATGCACTGCTTCCCGATGGGTTAAACCAACTATCCGTTTCCACTTGCGGCATATGGCCAGAGGTAAAAGCACTATAAGTGCTCATTAATTTTTGATCCCAAACGCCAGTGGAAACATTGCGTAGCAGGTATGTTTTACTCAGCCAATTACCCAAAGTGTCGTAGGCGTAGAGAAATTTGCAACTATCGGTATATCCTGATCCATTCCAGGCCTGATACTTGCAGGTTTGGATCTGGTTGACATTGTGGTAAGTGAGATCAAAATCATTGGTATTGAAAAAAGTGCCCTGATTGTAGTCCCAATCGCATTGCTGGTTGGTGTTCAGCCCTGTCCCGAATGTGAATAAGCGTTTATAAATTGGCATCCACCCGCCCCCGGAAAATATAGAGTGGATATGTATATTTATATTGAGGAGGGTATCATAAACGTAATCGTCCTTTATTCTGTAAATCCATGCGCCCGCCGTAGAATCCATCCCCATTAATTCAATTGGCTTGCGAGCCGGGTCATGATTCACACCCCATTTATACTTGTTTGTGTCCACCCATTGTGAATGGGTAGAATCCCAGAACGTAGTAACATATGTAAAGAGCAAATCGTCACTGTTGTATGATTTCACAATACGCTGGTAATTTCTCCAGGCAGTAGTGTAAACAAATGTAGTTGCAGTATCATACTCAAGCGGAAACACCAAATCGCC
>CANCOG010000154.1 GCA_947379685.1 Flavipsychrobacter stenotrophus
CAATACCATACCAATGCCAATAAGGTAGTAAGTGTTTCACTCAAGAGCCTGACTCTGGACATTGTTTCGCCGGCCAGTGAGAATTTTGATTTTTTGGATAATGTTCAGTTGTATCTCTCGGCTCCGGGCTTGCCTGAACAATTACTGGCTTACCAAAATGCCATTCCCAAGGGCGCAACAACGGTGGCCGTTACTACTGCTGGTGATTTCAACCTAAAAGAGTATTTCCTGAAGGATACGATGTACATCAGGGCGAGTATGCATATCAATGCCGTTCCGCATCCAGGTACACAAATGAAGATCAGTTCGGTGTTTAATTTGGTGGCGAATCCGCTGTATTAGTTTTAATGAGCTGAGAATTAGCTGATTAGCAAATTAGCTGATTGGGTAAGGAACGATGGCAAAATAAAGTACTCCATCTGTCTTGTTCTTTTCCATTTCTGCTTCGTTGAAAAAGTCTTTAAATAGCTCACTATTCGCAGATTTTTCATCTCGCATAAAAGAAAAATAACTTCGCCATATGGTGTACTTTATTTCGTCAACGTTCCTAATGAATTGGGGTTATGTTGGTAATGGCTAGTTCCAAGAAAAGTAAGGTATCCATTTAGGACTGAGGTATAGTTCACTAAGTTTACATTCGTTTCACAACGCCTATAGTATGGATAAAAACAGGATAATCAAGGCGATAGCCACAAGATAGTAAGCAGTACCTATAATTCCCAGAATTAACCCTGTCCGTGCAAGGCCAGTATCGCCGTTTTTTGCTTTTAAGCCTTTTGCTCCAAATACAATTGCAAGAATGGAAAGTGGAAAAACGAAAAAGCCCAGAATGCCCATGACCAGTGAAGTGGTACCCATGCCGCTACCGTCTCCAGGATAGTGTCCTTTATTGTAATGTGCCGTAAGGCGACCGGCCAAAAAATGTCGAAATCTATTTTCTGTTTTCCGGATTTTGGTCTCAGAAACGGGAGCATATACATTTGCGCTGGTCGTGTCGGAATAGGCCGCTACGGGATTTAATTTAACAAGGTAGGCGGCACTAGTGGTAACTGGCTGCAAAAATAGTAATGTCAATAGAAAAACTAATGGAACTATGGCTTTCATAAGTGGAGGAATTTGCATAACTGTAATTCCTTCAGGTAGCAAAAAATATGCCAGATTTTGCTAATTATCCAACTTTATCTCAAATAATTTGGGCCAGTTTTTGCCAGTGATAAAGACACGGTTTCCAGTGGGGGCGAAGGCAATACCATTGAGAACCTCCGGTTCACCCCGTTTGCCGGTGAAGGGGGGCAAGCCACCTCGTTCGCGAAGCGTGCTGAGATCTGCACGGGCAACTACGTGGCCTGTGGCGGTATCAATTTTGAGTATCACGTCTTTTTGCCAGACATTGGCATAGAAGTAGCCTTTTATCAGTTCAAGTTCATTGATCTCGTTAACGGGACCGCGTTCGTCTGTAACACTCAAACGCCTGGTTTCTTTGAAGGTTGTGGGGTCTATGAAGTGCAGCACATTAGTGCCGTCATCGAAAATAAGCTGGCTGCCGTTGCTGGTCATGCCCCATCCTTCCGGTGCCTGGAAATTGAATGTGCCTTCCTGTCTAAGTGTAGCGGGGTTATATATAAATCCCTTCCCTTCGCGGTAGGTGAGTTGGTAGATCTTATTGTTCAGTATAGTGAGCCCTTCACCAAAATAGCGGGCTTCCATCTTCGTGCTGGTAATTACCTTGCCAGTGGTCAGATCTACCTTTCGCACATCCGATTTGCCGTATTCTCCTGTGCTCTCATATAGCACTCCATCCCTGAATTCAAGCCCTTCGGTAAATGCAGTTGGTTCGTGCGGGTATACCTTTACAATATCCCATGTAATGAGGGAGGGTGCCTGAGTATCGCTTACCTTGTCTGAAACCTTGGGTGTGCTCTCGGTTGGTTTATCGTCGTGCCCATTGCAGGATGCGAGCATTATTGCCGCGGCCGCTGCTATCCTACTTAACCTTTTCAGTACTTTCATATCGTTTGAAACCTATTGGTGTGTGGGGTCTTTGATTTTCCTGTTCGTGCAATTCCAGTTTTTGCTGGTCCATCATACCCGTAAAACTGCTGTAATAGGCCATTTCCATCCCGCGGGCTATAATCTGGTCAATTGCGTCCGGGGTCAGGTTCTCTGGGTGATCGATTACTGCTATATTAATATACTCGGGTTTTTCGCCAATGAGCGGGCTGTAATGGGGAAGCAGCAGCACGATGATCTGCCCGGTGATCACCGGGGTGAATGTGATATAGAACCCTTGCTCGGTGTATTCTTTTCGTTCGCCCATTGCGTTCTTAAAGGAGAGATCGAGTGGCATTTCTCCGCAACGGAAGGTGAGTGAAGGCAAGTTGGCGCAGGTGCCATTTATTTCCTCGCTGAATGCATGGTTCGTATCGACAAAATAGTTGGGCTTATATGATGCTTTTTCGTTCAGGACCGCCGCTATTTCCTTGAGGTGGTCCCTTACTTCTTTATGATGGTTCAGCCATTGGCTGCGCCTGTCGAGTACCCCTTTGAGCCCTTCGGCATATCTGTCGGTTATTTTTAGGATCAGGTCTATCATTGTTCTATATTTTCGTACAACTAGTTACAAATCTATCATTATTTCAGTACCGCTATATTGCTTCTGAAAATTTTAACGGCAATTGCAATTAGTATCACGCCAAAAAATTTGCGGATCACAGAAATTCCGGAAGGCCCCAGAATTCGTTCCAGAAAATTGACGGAGCGGAGCGTAATGTAAATGATGATGAGGTTCAGGAATATAGCGATCATAATATTGTAATATTCGTAGGCGGCCTTGAGCGACATTACTGTTGTAAGTGTGCCTGAGCCAGCAATTAGTGGAAAGGCTACTGGTACCAGGGTGCTTGTTTTTGTTTCGTTATCATGCTTGAACAATTCCAGGCCAAGGATCATTTCGAGCCCCAGAATGAAAATGACAATGGAACCTGCAATAGCAAAGGACTGTATATCAAGCCCCATGAAATGGAGCATTTCCTCTCCAATAAGAAAGAAAAGCAGCATCAGCCCCCCCGAAACGAGTGTGGCCTGCAGGGCGTTGATGTCGCCCATTTTTTTCTTGATGGAAATAATTACGGGCAGGGAGCCCATGATATCAATTACCGCAAACAGGGTAAAAGCAACCGTTATTATTTCTGATATGTCGGTTTTGCTTAATCCGAATCCTTTCATACAAGAACTAAGTTACCTACTTTTGCCCTTCAAACAAGCTTATGGCATTACTAAATTATAAACACACGGCCGCTGAACGTTTTATGCGGTATGTACAGGTAGATACGCAAAGCGACCCTGCATCGCCTTCACAACCTTCCACGGAAAAGCAAAAAGACCTGAGCAAGATACTGGTGACAGAATTGCATGCCATAGGTATTACAGATGCTGAACTGGATGAACATGGGTATGTGTACGCAACCATTCCCGCTACAACCGACAAGAATGTACCAGTGTTGTGTTATTGCTCGCATGTAGATACCGCGCCTGATTGCAGCGGTACAGGCGTAAAGCCAATTCTGCACCCTAAGTATGACGGGAGTGATATCGCGTTGCCGGATGATAGCACTGTGGTGATCAGCACGAAGGATCACCCGTACCTTAAAGAGCGGATAGGTGATGATATTATAACAGCCTCGGGAACTACTTTACTGGGAGCCGATGATAAGGCGGGTGTGGCCATTATTATGGACCTCGCTAATTATTTCATTCAGCATCCGGAATTGAAGCATGGTAAAATAAGGATCTTATTCACACCTGATGAAGAGGTTGGCCGTGGTGTTGCTGCGGTTGATATGAAGAAGCTGGGTGCCGATTTTGGTTATACGCTTGATGGCGGCGAACGTGCTCACCTGGAAGGCGAGACTTTTTCGGCCGATGCGGCTATAGTAACGTTCCATGGCGTGAGTGCGCATCCGGGATATGCGAAAGGGAAAATGGTGAGTGCTATAAAGGCAGCATCTACTTTTGTAAATATGCTGCCCGCCATTGAATGGTGCCCGGAAGTTACGGAGGGCCACGAAGGTTTTGTACACCCTGTATCCATTTCAGGTGCGCTAGAAAAAGCTACTGTACAGTTCATTGTCCGTGACTTTGTTACCGCAAAATTGGCTGACCATGAAGCGAGGTTGAAAAGCCTGGCAGAGCAGGCGCTGGAACTGTACCCGGGAGCCACAATGGAATTTGAAGTGAAGGAGCAGTACCGCAACATGAAGGAAATACTTGACGGCTGCCCGCAAGTAATGGATTATGCTGAAGAAGCCTACAAACGTGCGGGTATGACTGCACTTAGAATGAGCATACGTGGCGGCACTGACGGGTCTCGTTTGTCGTTCATGGGGTTGCCTTGCCCTAACCTGTTTACCGGAGAGATGGGTATACACTCAAAACAAGAGTATGTTAGCGTTCAGGATATGGAGAAAGCCACTGAGGCACTTGTGCACCTGGCGCAGATATGGGAAGAAAAGGCATAATTAACCAGCTATAATTGCGGTAAGGGTTCCAGACGTTTTAGTTTGGAACCCTTTTTTTCGGAGTAACGATACGCTTGTTTGTTGACCTGCTATCATTTTTCCGGTCAAGTTTCAATGCAAAAAAATTTTCAGCAATTATTTTAGGATGTTGGTTATCTTTTGTGTTTTATTAAATATCCATTTTCGTTTATAAATTGCGATAACTTGCACGTTCTGTGTTAATTAACCGGAACATTGCAGACCGTAAAAGATTTCATACACTTATTTGTAGCCAGATATTTTGAAAAAGATCCTCCTAATAGTTTTTTTGTTGTTTCATAGCGCTGGTTACGGTCAGCATAAGTACGGGCAATCGCTCATAGACTCTCTGGTCGCTGAACTACCCCATCATAAAGATGATTCTAACAAAGTAAAGCTACTGACGCAATTGTCGTTCACCTACTACCAGGTCAATCCTGATTCCGGCATCCGTTATGCTGAAATGGGTGTAGGGCTTTCGGAAAGGCTAAAGTGGGATGCAGGGGTTGCTATGGCCAGTAATTCCCTTGGGGTCAATTATCAGTTTAAATCGAATTATGCCGGGGCACTGGATTGTTACCGACGTGCGCTAAAGATAAACGAAGCACTGGGCGACAAAAAGGGAATATCGCGGAATGTGGGCAACATGGGCATGATCTATGATTATCAGGGAGACTATGCCAAGGCCCTGGAGTGCCATTTTAAGTCGCTTGCAATTAATGAGGAAACCGGGAACAAAAAAGGGAAGGGGAGCAACTATACAAATATCGGCAATTTGTATTTGGCGCAGAAGGACTTTTCTAAAGCGATAGACTATTACAAAAAGGCCGCAAAAATATTCGAAGAAACGGGAGATAGTGTTGGCATTACCGGCTCTATGGTTTTAATGGGCGCTTACTACCTTGCCCAGGATGACTATGTGCATGCTTTGAAATGTTACACTGATGTGCTCAAGTTATATCAGGCTTCCGGCAACAAACTTAGCGCAGGGCTTGTGCTGGGCAGTATTGCAAAGACGTACAGGATGCAGGGGGACTATCGGACTGCTTTGGAAAACAGCAAGCTTGCCCTCTCCATTAATACAGAACTCGGGAACAAAAGGAGCGCCGCGATAAATAACGGGGAGATAGGTTTATGTTACCTAAAACTTGCCCGTGGAAAGAAATCGGAAACGCCGATAGATGGATACCAACAGGTGGGCAATCGGGAATATGCACTCCAATCCATTGGGCATTTTACACAGGCCATCGCTACTTTCAAAGAGACTGGGGCATTGGATGAACTACAGACCTATTTGCAATATTTATCGGAGGCGTATGAACTGACGGGTGACACCAGGCGGGCATTGGATGCCCAGAAACAATTCAATCTGTACCATGATTCGGTCTATTCTGCGACAAGCAAAACCAAGCTGGCTAATCTGGAAATGGAACGTGCTCTGGAGTTAAAAGACCATGACCTCAGGATCAGGAACAAGCAACTGGAAATTGAGTTACTTACAAAATCTAATGAGCGGCATGCGCTGGTGACATTCCTGACGATTTTGGCCCTATTTCTGGCTATAGCCATATTTCTGTTCCGGCGTTGGAAGGAGAAAAACGAGGCGGCGAGAAAGAAGTCGGAGCAGGGAGAATACAGGTACAAGGCGCTCATAGAGCATAATACAGATGCTGTAGCTATTCTTTCAGCTGAAGGGAAGGCTCTCTATGTGTCACCTTCAGTGTTTGGGATATTGGGTTTTACTGCTGAAGAGGCGATTGCCATAAACGTTTTCAGTCATGCACATCCTGATGATGTGTGGTCGATTCAGGAGGTATTCGGAAAGGCGATGGCGAATCCCGGATTACCCATTAAGGCGCCTGCGGTGCGGATGATGCATAAAGATGGCAACTGGCGATGGGCAGATGCCGTGATCACCAACCTGCTGCACGACCCCATTATTAACGGTATTCTGGACAACTTCAGGGAGGTTACAGAGCAAAAGCTGGCGGAAGAAAAGATCCTGCATCTTAACCGTTTGTATGCATTTATCAGCCAGATCAACGAAGCGATTGTAAGGATTGGCGATGAGCAACAATTGTTTGACAAGGCCTGTAGCATTGCCACAGAGTTTGGAAAGTTTGAACTGGCCTGGATCGGCGTATTTGACAAGCCGGCAAAGAAAGTGACTCTGATAGCGCACAGCCAGGCCGGTGCCGATGAGATGGAACTGTTCCGTTCTATCATTTATACAGAAGGTGGTCCGATGTCCCGGATGCTGAAAAGTGGGAAATGCCATGTTATCAATGATTACAGAGTAGAGCCGCAGACAAGTGACTGGAGTGTTTTTGCCAATAAAAGGGGCTTTAAGTCATCAATTACTATACCCATCAAAAAGTCAGGCGAGATTGAATACGTGTTAAACCTATACTCGTCGATCAGAGATATTTTTAGTCAGGAAGAGCTGGTATTACTGGAAGATGCGGCGGAGGATATTTCTTTTGCATTAGAGGTGTTTGCAAGGGAAAAACTGAGGAAGCAGGCGGAAGAAGCACTTCAGTTATCTAAAGAGAATTTACAGGTAATCATGGACCTGATACCCCAAAATGTATTTGTAAAGGACCGGGAAGGAAGGTACCTTTTTGTAAACAAGAGCTTTGCCTCGCTATACGGACTTGAGCCTGCCGAGGTGATCTCCAGATCAATTTTAGAGATGATCCCTTCGGGTAACGATGCTTCCATTTACCTTAAACAGGATGAAGACGCCATTTCTTCAACTCTACCTCAAGTCATTCCTGAGAGCACATTTATTGATTCGCGTGGTGCGCAACGTATATTCCATATTGTGAAGGTTCGTTTTAAGCTGGCAGGTACCGACAGTTATGCCGTGCTTGGTGTATCGACAGATATTACAGCCCGGAAACAAGCGGAGAATGAGCGCTCGAAAATTATAGAAGATGTAGTTCAGCGAAACAAGGCACTGGAACAATTCTCCTACATTGTTTCGCACAACCTGAGGTCGCCGGTAGCTAATATTATTGGCTTGTCAGAATTACTGCATATTACAGACAATCAGCCAGAACGGCAAAAAATGCTGATGACGGAACTATCGAAATCGGTGAAGCAACTGGATGTTGTGATTCAGGACCTGAACTATGTTTTGCAGGTGAAACATGAAGTTAATGAGAAAAGGGAGCTGGTAAAATTCTCGGACATTGCCAGGGACATTCAGATGAGTATTGAAAGCCTGTTGCGGACCGAAGGCGTGCAAATACACTGTGATTTTTCAGCCGTTGACGAAATGTTGACGCTGAAGAGTTATTTGTACAGTATTTTCTTTAACCTCATTTCCAACAGCATAAAATACCACCAGCCAGGCATAAGCCCTGTAATAGATATCAGAAGCCTGGTTACGGCTGAAGGCACAACAGAACTGGTTTTCAGCGATAACGGGTTGGGAATTGATCTCAAGAAAAAAGGTGATCAGGTATTTGGTTTGTACAAGCGGTTTCACGCGCATGCCGAAGGTAAGGGTATGGGTTTGTATATGGTGCGTACGCAGGTGGAAACGCTAGGTGGTAAGATCTCGATAGAAAGTGAGGTGAATAAAGGGACAACTTTCAGGATAGTGTTTTAGGTGGTGGTGGGTGGGGCGAAAGGGCAGTTGTCTTAGAAAGCCCATCCCTCTGTGTCAATGTGTTCAAAATCCTTGTTCAGTTCCGCATTTTCAATTCCCACAAGCCGGTATTCCTGAGCAAGTGCTTTGGTTTTTTAGGTTCGTTAATGTTAGTCCGGAGCACATCCAGTATATAAGTTTCGACATTGCCAGTGATAGCCAGTACCTTTTCTGCCAGTTCATCAGGTAAGTGAAGTTGGATTACTTTCATAAAACAAATTTGTGAAATAATGCTAGCAATCATTCAGCGCGGAAGGCGCAATTCAAATATTCAGCCATTCAGTTCACCCTCAACCTCAGCCCTTCTCCCTTAAGGGCGAAGGGAGCGCTAATGTCTTCGCTTTGCTCAGGTGTTATCGCAATAATTATTATGCGAAGGTTGTGTGCGCACCCTTAAAGCAGGAGGCGCATTTGTTTAGGGTGCAGCATTTGCTCACTTTGATTTACCTGCTCAAAATACCTTTGTACCTCATTATGTCTGCCTCTCTGTGTAAAGGTTCACCAGCTATCAGGTGTTGTGCAAGATTGTTTGCGAAGTAGGGTGCCTGTGAGCAGCCCTTGGCGCCCATACCATTCAATATGCCTACTGACGGGTAGAGGGGGTGAAAGCCGGAGAAAGGCTTGTGGTCTACTGTTGCGGGACGAACTGAAGCCCATTGGTTGTAAATTTTATAGGGTAGTTTCAACCAGTTTTTTAGTTGGTTTTCTGTTTTTGACCTGAAGGCTTCTGATGTTTCCAGGTTGGTGAATGTCCATTCAAAAGAGGATCCGATCCAGAAAAGGCCATCCTGCCAGGGGGCAATTTTTATTCCGTGCTTGTAGATGTTGTTGTGGGGTAAGCCAGGTATGTCAGCGATCAATACTTCGCCCTTGTTTAGCGCAAAAGGTAGTTTTGTAAAGTATGGATTTTCGAGGCCTGCGGCTCCATCACAAAAGATGATCTTTTCTGCTTCAATGTCTTTGTAGGTAACGCTATCGTGCTGAATGTTACAGTGGCCCCAGTCGAACCGTTCTTCTCTGATTGCTTCGGTTTCTCTGAGTTTCGTGCGCCATGCGTCTTGCAGCCCGCGCATGTCTGTAAGACCTCCCTGCTGTATAGTGCCCGCACCATAATGGAAATGAAACAGGGTGTCGAGGACGGTGATGTCGATTTCTGGGTGCAGATACTCAGGGTATTGTTTTGCTCTTTCGTTAAATGTTTCGCGGGCGGGTTGGTTTGGGTGAAATTCAACAATATCAAGCTTGTTGGAAATGGAGATGCCGAGGTCTTTTTCCAATTGCTTGTAGGTTTGGGAGGCTATTGGCAGAAGTTCATCTATCATCCAGGATTTGACGATGCGCATACCGGTAACCGGGTTGATAAGGCCACACGCTACCCGGCCTGGCGAAAATGGTTGGAATTCATCGATCACCATTACCCGCCTGCCTTCCCTTTGCAGCATCCAGCTGAGCAGTGTACCGCAAAGGCCTTGTCCGACAATTATGTAATCTGCTTTCACGATGCAAAGAAAGAGGAAAAAGTGTTGCGGCGGGTTAATTGTAGTCCGTGCTGATG
>CANCOG010000155.1 GCA_947379685.1 Flavipsychrobacter stenotrophus
GTTGCCATTTCCAGTCCTTGGGCAGATGGTCAATAAAACTGTCTGGCACACTTTCCAGCGGCAGGTCGGTGGCAAAGGCCATGCTTCCGCCCATAACTGCGTACACGGGGAAGTGATTAGATGAAATAATACCAATTTCCTGTACCTGCGGTGCCTGCTTTAATGCCTCGATCTCCCCGGGTGTAAATACGGTTGCCTGGGGCTTACCCATATTTTCGTTGGTCACCTTTTTGCCTATGGTCAGAAAGGTGCTACCCAGGCTATCTTCCTGATGTTTGCTGTACAACAACTCCTGAAAATTCCACCAAATCATTACTGCCAGTAATAACAATGTCGTGCCGGTGAACAATGCGGCAAGTGCAGCCCACAGCCTGCCCTTTTGCTGCGATTGCAGCAACAGTTTTTTCAGCATGGTATCCTGTGGGGTCTGGCTCAAAGCAAAATGGTTTGGGAGTACGGAAAATAAGTATTGGCATCGAGGTCCGCAAGCAACAAACCTGCCTTGCGTTGCTGCACTACTTCACTGATCAGGTTTATGGCTTTTTGAATATTTTCATGGTCAAGGTGACTAAACGGCTCATCCATGAGCAGCCATTCGAATGGTTGTACGAGTGCCCTTATAATGGAAACCCGTTGCTGTTCCCCGTATGACAGGGTAGATGCTAGTGCATTACGTTTCTCGGCAATTCCAACGCGGGCTAACCAGTCGGTGACTTGTTCTTCTGTCACGGTATTGGTCAAGCGTCGTTTTATGTCCAGGTTTTCCCAAGCAGTAAGTTCCGGGAACAACCGCATATCCTGAAAAATAACACTCACCTGCTCAGTCCGAAATTTCGCCAATACTTCTGCATCTGAAGCTTGTAATACAGAACTCCCCCACTTCACAGACCCGGAATAATCGGTTCGCATTCCGTATAAAATATGAACCAGCGTTGTTTTCCCTGTACCTGAAGGTGCCTGTACAAAGACAAAGTCGCCGCTGTTAAATGTAAGATCCTTGTCCCAAATACCCGACTGCCGCAGGGCAATTTTCTCCCTGAGCGGAACGGGCACTAATTGGTTAAGGGTGAGTTGCATCATTTTGGGGAAGTGAAAAGTATCATTTCAGAATAGGAGCAAAAATAGGCTGTTTGTATTGTGCGGGCAAAATAAGATTTGATGTGATTCCCCAGGCCCATAGTATTATCTATTTCAATTAACTATTGAATTGCAACGATTTCAGGTTCGTAGGGGCGATTCCTTGCGGTCGCCGTAAATGACGTAGATCGTTTCGAACGTGGGCGACCGCAAGGGATCGCCCCTACATAATCCGGTCGAAAACGACCATCACTTATTCTTAGGCAATTTAAAGGTAAGGCTGATTATAGTTCCCTTTCCGAAACGTGAGTCGATATACAAACGGCCATTGAGCCTGCCTGCCCTTACGATCATATTATTTACCCCATTACCTTTTTTAATAAGGCGGGTATCAAAACCTACGCCGTCGTCCTTTAAAATCAGCTGAAAAACGTCCCTTCGCCTGAGCGTGGCTTCAAGGGTAATATTCTTTGCACTTGAATATTTGAGGGCATTATTGAGCGCCTCCTTAAAGATCATGATCAGGTTGCGGCTAGTATCCATTGGCAGACGGTAAGTACGCCATTTTTCTTCAATGCCGATGACTGTAAAGTGGACATCTGTGTCAGAAAAGAGTTCTCCTCCAAAATCATTGATGCGCATCATGATCTCGTACAAATTGTCGTTAGAGGGTTTTAGTGACCATAGGATATCCCGGGTGCCGCCGTAAAGCAGGGAGGTGTTCTCCTCAATCTGCCCTAGCAACCTGGTCACATCGGGCGACGCAGGCGCCAGTTTACTTTTCAGCACGTTGGTGAGTACATTGATGCGGGTCAGTTTGTTACCTATTTCATCATGAAAATCTTCCGCAGTTCGCATGCGTATTTTAGCCTGCTCTTCTGCCCTCAGTTTTGCCCGAAGGCGCTGGCGCCGTTGGTAGCGGCTGCTAAAAATGGACTGTAAAAAGATCCCGGAAAGGATACAGCCAAACAAAATTGACATGCGGAACCACCAGGTTTTTTGAAAGGGAGTAATGATCTCAAACGGATAAGATAATTCCGGATGCGTTTCGCCGCCCCCTGCACCCATACATTGCACTACAAAAACATACTTGCCGGGAGGCAACGCTGAATAAGTAACCGAGGTTGTAGCCGACCACTCCGACCAAGATGCATCAGTGCCTTCCAGCCGATAACGATACTGTACCTGCTCTGCTCCGCTCAGGGTTATTGCCTGAAAACTAAATGATATATTATTTTTTTTGAATGGCAACTGTAAATGGTAGGGAATGCCATATAAATTATCGGTGCTGTCATAATAACTTTTATCTATGCTGCTCTCCCCGACCAACTTAACGGATTGCAGTACAATACAGGTTGGAGCCGACGAAACTACTGCTGAATGAGGCTGATAGTGCAAGGCTCCGTTCGTTGTCCCAAACCAGATACTGCCATCCCGAAGCTTCAATACCGCATTGATATTACTTTCCATACCCATCACCCCCTGCTCCTTTCCATAAAAGGTAACTTGGGGCACATCGTTGCCTCCCATGGTTATTTTATGAATTCCAAAGCCCGTACCAACCCATATATTACCCTCGTCATCGTCAATAATATTATAGATGAAGTCAGACCTGAGGCCGTTGGTTTTATTGATAACCATCGCCCTATGGGTATCCATATTATATTTAATGACCCCATTGTCACTGGTCCCCATCCATAAATCCCTGTCCTTTTTCACAAAACACTCCACGAAAAAACTATCGGCAACAGTATTTGTAACAAATTCAGAAACAATTCCATCGTGATACAATAAAAGTGATTTCTTTTCTGTTGCCATAAGTACACTGTCGCTGCCAATAGAGAGAAACGACGTAGCCCTGGAATCTTTTACGGCTATTGTCTTAAACGTATCATGCTCGTATTTCATCACGCCATTTGAAAAACCGATCCACAACCGGCGCTCGAGATCTTCGTATAAAGTAAAAACAGAGTTTGACGGAAAATTATGCTGCGGCATGGTGTATTGCCTGAAAACATTATGATCATATTCAAACAATCCCTTATCACGTGTACCAATCCACAGTCGCTGGTTATGGTCATAGCATAGTGAAGCAATTGAAGGAATGGGCTCCGAAGGGAAATTGCGGGGGATAACTTTCCCGTCTTTAAAAATAAACAACCCTGCTTCGTAGGTACCCAAGAAAAGGGAATCCCTCTTGTTGGACGCGATTGCTACGATCTGCGCACTGGGGAGGCCCATAGTTTCATCGAGCCCAGTAAAGAGCGTTCCTGAGAAACGGAATACTCCCTGCCCGTCAGAAGCCATCCAGATATTCCCCTCAGCATCGGCAATAATATCATGAAATGGATTATCACTCAGTCCGTTATGTTTGTTGTAGTATTGGAGGGCATTATCTGCCATTTTTATTACACCATTGCGTGTAGCCATCCATAAAGCACCGGCCCTGTCTTGAGCTACAGCCCGGATGGAAATGTAATTTAACGGTTGCCCGTTGATGAGATAAGGCATTATGCTCTTGTCCTGAACATAGTATAGTCCCATATTGGTTGCCAGCCATAACACATTTTCCTTATCCCTGAAAATACGCGAGACCACGAGTCCTTTGTGCCCATCGGCTGCAATAAATGAAACCGTATCCCATTGGTTGTTGAAAAAATGATAGACAGTATCCTGCTTGGCGATCCATAAGTTACCAGTCTCTGCCAGCATCGACGATATCCTGCCCTCTGGGCCAGGTGTCACCAGGTATTTTATTTTACCCAAAGTAACATAGTACACATCGCCCATTGCCCGCCACCAAACTGTATCATGTATAATATTTATTTGTTGGCTTATATCCAGGGGATGCTCTATCTGACGTTGCATTGTGAATGGCTCAAAAGTGCTGCCGTTAAATTTCAGCAACCCTTTTGGTGTGCCCACCCAAACATTGCCATGTATATCTGCGGCCAGCGAATTCACCATGTTTGTCGGCATTCCATTACGAATATTGTAATTAGTAAATGATTTGCCATCGTATCGTGAAAGCCCCCCCAGCGTGCCTACCCACAAATTTCCTGTCTTGTCTTGTGTAAGGCACATGGCCTGAGACTGAATAAGTCCGTCGTCTACATTAAGGTTATGAAACGAATAGCGCTGCCCGTATAGTGCCGTTGAAAGCAGGATACTCAGCAGTAGTGCAGCTATTTTCCCAAATGTGTATGCGATACGGGGTGGTTTCATTATTGTGTGAAATTAACCCTAATTACTTTATTTTGGTACAGGCGGCAACTATTCCCTAGCGCCTCATTTTAAGAAATCACCCAAAATGGGGTACAAATGCCAAAGAAAGCAAAAACTGACAAAAAATTGTCGGCCGCACATATAAACTGACATTTTTGCGCTTGTGTCCAATCCCCAAAAAGTTAAAAGGTTCTAAAGAAAAAGCATATAAATTATTGATCCCGACGCCAACCCTACACTTCCTATAATTCTTGATTAAAGCGCTAGCTAACAACCGAAAACAAATAAACAGAGCGCTAATTATAAATAATATCCCATAAGACGTGTTGCAACAACAGCAATTTTCAAAGATTTTTTTCGAATTTCCCTAACGAAACAACTTAATTACCCGTCATTATAGGTGCCGGCCCCTATAAACCCTATCTATGAATGGGAAACCTGGCATACTATTAGCGAAATAAGGATTGGTGGTACTTGTGATGGTACTGTCAATCCTGAGTGAAGAGGGACTAGAACGGAACAAAATAAATTAACTATTACTAAACTTGTGCAATAAGATATTACCCCGGGCCAACAAAAAATGAGAACTGATTATTGGAAAAGGGTATCGTGAAAAAGAACTAACAACAATAAGAAACCGACAGAAAAGCAAAATTTTAAAAAAAGTAAAAAAACTCCTAGATATGAAAACTCACTTAACAGCATTTTTTTCAAAAGCAGCGCTTATGTGCGTGGCCATTGCCGGCATGAGCTCTTGCCAGAAAATAGCCAATAACCTTAAGTATGACTTGAACTTACAGACAGCAACTGTAAATTTCACTATCCCCCCTTGCCCCAATACGAGCATTGAGGTGGCTGGCAGCCAGACCAATTATTATAATATTGATTCATTCATCAGGGCCAGTACGGTAAATACAATGGGTGTGAGCAATATTACAAGTGCGAAAATAAAATCCTGCACTATTACAATACTTGACCCCAAAACAGCCATCAACTTTGCGAATTTCATTTCATGTTCAGGCAGTTTCTACTCTGATGGCAATAAAACACCATTTGGTGTAACTGTCAACAACAATCCCGATGTTTACGCTACTGAGTTGAAACTACCTGTAGATACTTCAGCAGAGTTAAAGGGATACCTCAACAACAGCAAACAGTTCACCTATACCCTTCGCGGGAACCTGCGCAGGCCTACAACCGATTCTATTCATTGCACAGCAACCTTTGCGTTCAACGTACACGTACAAGGTCTCTAAAATACTACAATCCCCCTATTCAAAGCCCCGGTTTTCCGGGGCTTTGTTGTTTTAACTCCCTTCCACATAATTGGTGTCAAACACCAATCGCACTTAAGGAGACGCTCTTGTCTCAATGTTGGCTGTGTCAAGTCAACACATGCAGTCAGGCCGACCGGAAATTTACAGTGCTGACTTCAGGGAAAATATTTGAAAGCACACCGTTACAATTGACAACAATCAAGCCAGTTCTTGACCCCAATCTAATCTGACCAGCAAACACCGGCCTACTTTTACACCCTGATCTATAATGAATGGTACAACTCAATACAAACACGAAAATAAAAGCAGCCCTGACCTCGATTTACAATAAATAGCAACTTTTACTACCGTTCGTGAAGTTTTTCGACCGTTGGTGAAGTTTATTTGGAATTGGATTACAAGGCACCTTATCTTTACAATCAGTTAACAAACAAAAAATAAAAAACATACTTAAAACATATTCTTCACTTCCTCAAATCAGTATTTATGAAAACTCAAATCGCAAAAATCGCTTCGTTCTTCGCCCTCTCCTGCATAACAATGCTTGGCATGAACTCTTGTTCCAAACTGGCCAACAATCTGAAATATGACCTGAACATGCAAACCGCTACTGTGAACTTCACTATACCTCCTTGTTCCAATACAAGTATTTCGTTAGCAGGAAGCGAAACAAATTATTACAATATCGACTCATTTATTAAAGCCAATACAATGGGAACAATGGGTGTTGCGAATATCTCCAGCGCGAAGATCCAGTCTTGTTCTATTACGTTGCTCGACCCAAAGCCCAACCTGAATTTTGCGAATTTCAGAACTTGCTCCGGCGGCTTTTATTCTGATGGGTATACAACGCCATATGATGTATCGATCACCAACAACCCCGACGTATATGCGACAACATTAGAATTACCGGTTGACACAAGTGCTGACCTGAAGGGTTACCTCACCAACGCACACAAATTTACTTATACATTGAGCGGCAACCTCCGCAGACCGACAACAGATTCCATACACTGTACAGCAACTTTTTCTTTCAAGGTGCATGTTCAAGGCATATAATTACTTAACAGCCATGCTTAAAGCCCCGCTCTGCGGGGCTTTTTTTATTGTTCCCAAAACAACATATCTCCATACTCCTCAGCGCCAATGATATTTTCTTGCATGCCAACGAAAATGGCTCATCATTCTTCACCAACTATTCCGAATATTTCAATACAAAACACGACACACGGCAGGCAAACATAACTATAACCTATCGGTTCGGTAATAACGCAGTTAACCTTGTCAGGAAACATGGCGGTGGCGCGGAAGATGAGAAAAAACGGGTTGGCGGTGCCTGATAGGCATAATGACCCATAAAAAAAACCGGCGCTCAGCACCGGTTTTCTCTATAAAAAAAGTGGAATTATTTAGTTGCCTTGTCAGCATCTTTCTTCTCACCATCTTTAGAACATTCTTTGTGGCAATTCTTTTTGTCTTTGCAGCAAGCAGACTTATCGCATTTTTCGCCTTTTTTCTTGCAGCAATCTTTTTCACCTGCGAAAGTAGCTCCGGCTAACATGAGGGCAGCTACTAATAATGTAAGTTGTTTCATTGTTTTAAATTTTATGGGATAAAGGTAGGAAAAAAAATATCAAATGGCGATTTTGTGACAAACCAGTTTCGTTAAAATAATTAAAATGGCTGGCACCAATAGATTTTATCTGTTGATAATGATTTGATTGGCGCTTAGGCCATCAATTCCTTTTGGCTCGAATGCGCTCCAAGGTATCGGAATTGCAGCAAAACACATAAAAATAAATTAATTTAAAATGGTGACTTTTGGGCCATCACATTCCAAGCAAAATTAATTAGGTTTGCGTCCGTTAAATAAAAAATATGCAGCAATCAGTATTGGAACAAATGCAGAGTATGGGTCATGAGCAGGTAATGTTTTGCACTGACCCACATACCGGGCTTAATGCCATAATAGCTATACATAATACTACGCTGGGTCCATCGTTAGGTGGCACGCGCTTGTGGAATTATAATAGCCATGAAGATGCCATTACAGACGCTTTGCGCCTCAGCCGTGGCATGACTTATAAATCGGCTATCAGTGGGTTGAACCTAGGCGGTGGAAAAGCCGTGCTGATTGGCGATGCATCAAAACTTAAGAATGAAGCTTACTGGCGCAGGTATGGCCGTTTCGTAAATAATCTGGGGGGTAAATACATTACAGCTGAAGACGTGAACACTTCTTCAAAAGATATGGAATACATTGCAATGGAAACAAAGCATGTGACCGGTGTACCTGAATACCTGGGAGGTAGTGGAGACCCTTCGCCTGTAACTGCCTATGGCGTTTATGTAGGTATGAAAGCTGCTTGTAAGAAAGTTTACGGCAGCGATAGCCTTAGTGGTAAGAGGGTACTGGTACAAGGCGCAGGTAATGTTGGCCGCACACTTATTGACCACATCGTAGAAGAAGGCGGCAAGGTATTGCTGAGTGACATCAACGAAAACAACATTAAGTTGGTTACACAAAAGCACAGCAGCGTTGAAGTACTGAACAACAACGAGATATTCAATGCCGATATTGACATATATGCACCATGTGCACTGGGCGCGTCGGTAAACACCGATAGCATCAGTAAATTAAAATGTGCTATTATAGCAGGTGCTGCAAATAACCAGTTGGCTGATGAAAATGTACATGGCCCAATGCTTGTAGAAAAAGGCATTACGTATGTACCTGACTTCCTCATCAATGCCGGTGGAATCATCAACATAAGCGTGGAAATGGAAGGTTACAACCGCGCCCGCGCCATTGCGATTGTTGATAAGATCTACGGCCGCACACTCGAAAACTTTGAACTGGCTGCAAAAGAGAATATCCATAACCAGCTCGCTGCAATGCGCATGGCTGAAAAAAGGATAGCCGATATTGCTAAAGTAAAAACAGGACTTTAATAATTTTTATGGTTAATGATTAATTGTTAATTGAAACGACCGGGAGGACAGCCTTCCGGTCGTTTGTTATTTATACTTCGTTGTTTAAAAAATTGAAACTCTATTGTTGTGCCACCTCACCTGATACTTGATGTTTACGAAAACACTACAAGTGCCGGAACAATTTTCGTCGGATTACTGCTCATCATCTTTTGCCTGGCTGTACTTACCATTGCAGGGCTTGCGATTAGTCTGGTCTTTAACCTGATGGACAGGTTCGGAAACAACGAAACCAGCAATCATACCAATTGGTATAAAAAATAAATCAATCATCTCAGAAACCAATCTATTTTTTTAAACGCTCAACACCTGCCCGTCATGTACACCAGCCCAACCGACTATCACGCGTTCATTACCCTTCTTGCAATATGCCTGGACAACGATATCTTGTATAAGAAGGAACAAGTGATAGCCTGGGCCGACGAAATTGTAATGCGGGACGAAGAACCGGATGACTTTTTTGTTGATCTGTGCCTGATGCAGCAAAACAGTGCAAAAATGATTGCCAGCAGGTTACATTACTACCTGCACACAACTACAAATAAATGTTCCGTAAAGCCCGTTCTTGGCGTGCTGCATTCCTTCCATTTATCACACCCTGAGGCACTTGAACAAGTAATTAAAGCGTTGTATTCACTCCTTTTTATTCCTTCTCTAACCGATGTTCCGGAATCAGATATAAGGCACGTTGAGGGGTCCTACAATCTGTCAAAAGACTCGATGATCGGGACACCAGATGAGGTATACCTAAAGACACTCGAATTCCTCAGGGAATACAAAGACGAGGTGTTACTGACTCCGTTCTGAGTTTTAAGCAGGAACGCCAACTCAATGTTAGGGCACGCTAACAAAATATATTTTCCTCCGCTACTACATCCATTATGCACGTGCTACTATTATCCGTATTTTTGAAGGGTGTACTCTCTTACGGAAGAAAATTATCTGAAGGCATTGTTTAACCTGGCCAGCGAGGCCGGCGAGGTGAATGTAAATGATCTTTCCAGGCACCTCGACATTAAGATGCCGACGGTAACCAGTATGATGAAAAAACTAGCTGAGAAAAAGCTGGTACATTACGAAAGCTACAAGCC
>CANCOG010000156.1 GCA_947379685.1 Flavipsychrobacter stenotrophus
AAGCGTAGTCCCGGCTGGATTCGAACCAGAACAAACAGTACCAAAAACTGTTGTGCTACCGTTACACCACAGGACTAACAAAATCGTGTAAGGGAGTGCAAAAGTACAAAGGGTATTTAGAAATTCCAAAAATATTTTCCGCCTCTAGAAATACTTCGTCACCCCATAAGATGGATTTTTTACTTTATACTTTTAAGTATTAACTTTTGATCTGTGCTTCCATAACTGCCATGGCCACAATGTTAACGATCTGCCGTACTGTGCTACCCAATTGCAGGACGTAAACAGGCTTCTTCAGCCCTAGCAAAATTGGCCCTATTGCCTCTGCCCCACCCACTTCCTGCAGCAAGTGATAAGCAATATTACCTGCTGCCAGGTTAGGGAATATCAATACGTTAGGTGATTCATTCACCAGGTCAGAAAACGGATAGTTTTCCCGCAACAACTCCTGATTAAATGCCACACCAGCCTGCACCTCACCGTCAATCACCAGGTCGGGGCGCAATTGCTTAATGCGTGCCACTGCATTACTTACCCGTTCCGCCTCCGGCGATGGCGTGCTGCCAAAGTTGGAATAGGAAAGCATGGCTATGCGCGGTTTAATGTTAAAGTGGCTTACCACCTTGGCAGTAAGCAAGGTAATACCCACCAACTCATCTTCTGTTGGGTTAAAATTCAAGGTTGTGTCAGCGAAAAACAATGGTCCTTTCTTGGTGAGCATAATATACAGACCAGCTACCCTTCCTGCACCATCCTCCATACCAATGATCTCCAAAGCAGGACGAATTGTATCGACGTACTTGCGGGTCAGCCCAGAAACCATGGCATCCGCCAAACCATTTTCAACCATCATGCAACCATACAGTGTACGCTGCTTCATCATCTTCTTGGCCTCGTATAAATTTATGCCCCTGCGCTTCCTTTTTTCAAAGAACTGCAATCCGAAAACAACCCTGCTATTTTCCTGTTCTTCACTCTTAGGGTCAATAATTTCCACTCCATCTAAGTGAATATTATTTTCCTCAATAAGCTTCATTATCTTTTCCTTGTTACCCAGCAATATCGGGATAGCAATACCCTCATCCCTCGCCAACTGCGCTGCCTTAAGTATCTTGGTATTTTCAGCACCCGAGAATACAACACGTTTCGGATTCTGCTTGGCCTTATTGATCACGTTTCGCAAAATGAGGTCATCACTTCCTAATCGCTTATAAAGTGCAGCTTCATATACTGCCCAGTCGGTAATAGGCTTGCGGGCCACTCCGCTTTCCATTGCTGCTCTTGCAACTGCAGTAGACACCGCCACCAGCAAGCGCGGATCCATGGGTTTAGGAATTATGTAGTTGGGGCCATATTCCAGCGTCACATCATTGTAAGCAACATTCACTATATCCGGCACAGGCTCCTTGGCCATTGCAGCCAGTGCCTTAACTGCCGCCAGCTTCATCGCTTCGTTAATAGCAGATGCACGTACATCCAGCGCTCCACGGAATATATAAGGGAAACCAAGCACATTGTTCACCTGATTGGGGTAATCGCTACGGCCGGTCGCCATAATAACATCCGGCCTTGCAGCCAGTGCATCATCATAAGTTATTTCAGGATTCGGGTTGGCAAGGGCGAATACAATAGGTTTTTTACCCATCCCCGTCACCATTTGCTTCGATACAACCCCACCCTTCGACAATCCTATAAATACATCTGCCCCCTTCATTGCTTCCTCGAGGTCCATGGGTGCGCATGACTGGGCAAATTGCGTTTTGTGTTCATCCAGGTCAGTCCGGGTACTTACAATAAGCCCCTTACTGTCAAACATGTACATATTGTGCACATTTGCCCCCAATGCCAGGTATATTTTACAGCAGGAAATAGCCGATGCCCCGGCTCCGCTGATAACGATCTTTACTTCTCCAATTTGCTTGCCGACAATATCCAGTGCATTGAGCAGAGCTGCGCCGGAAATGATAGCCGTACCATGCTGGTCATCATGCATGATAGGTATGTTCAACTCCTTTTTAAGGCGGGTTTCTATTTCAAAACACTCAGGTGCCTTAATATCTTCCAGGTTAATACCTCCGAAAGTTGGCTCCAGAGCTTTTACAACCCTGATAAATTCTTCTGTGTCTTTAGTATTTAGTTCAATATCAAAAACGTCAATATCTGCATATATCTTGAACAACAAACCCTTACCTTCCATAACAGGCTTTGATGCTTCAGGACCAATATCCCCCAGCCCCAGCACCGCTGTCCCGTTACTGATAACGGCCACCAGATTACCCTTCGCGGTATAACGGTAAACGTCATCGGGATTGGCAAAAATCTCCATGCAGGGCTCTGCAACACCCGGAGAGTAAGCCAGTGCAAGGTCTCTTTGGGTTTTTGTTTCCTTGGTGGGTACTACTTCTATTTTTCCCGGCCTGCCCTTTTCATGATATTCAAGCGCATCTTCTTTCCGGATCAATTGTGCCATGTAAGTGTCGTGTTATTTAAGTGCCTAAGGTACAAATAAACGACCAACGAAAACCTTAAATCATGACTAACATCATATTCGACGGGATTAACACATGCATCACAAGCCTGAAACGCATGAACATATTTAATTCAATATTGAAACGCAGAATTCCCAAAAATTACAGCGATAATCTCTTTAAAACCCAATCAACGACATGATCGCGGCGATAAGGCCCCTTGTTGCATTGTGCATAGGTATTGATCGATATTTTTATGGCCATCCTGTCGAGGTCCGGGCGATGCTTCGCAAATTTCTCCACCAGGTAATTAACTTCCCAGCCAACCATAGGGTCGAAACTAACCACCAACCCACCGAAACGAAGTTTTCTTAGCTCGTAGTCTGTCCAATCTTCACTCAAAATCAAATTTTTCAGCGGCATAATCTTCAACTTTTTCTCTCTCGTGAACAATGAGCCATGTTCCGCTCTGAATATCCTGTAAAAGTAAACGAACCGTTTTACTTACAAACCCCTATAACTAGTTGTTTATTAGTAGTATTTAAATTATTTTTTTTCAAAACACCACAACATTACAGCCATTCAATATTCGACCAGGCAATCCTCTGTCAACTTCAGGCATAACCTTTTTACACGTCATCTGAACCATTACCCAAATCTATCTTTAACTTCATAAAAAAACTATGACCTTGCTCAGGATGCTGCTAAAAACACTATTGTCCATTTGCATGATAGCCAGTTGCTGCCTGTATACTTTTGCGCAAAAACCAAAAGCTACGGCCAACAAAAAGCCCGTATTCAAGCCTCAAAAAGCAACGGACTCCGTTGGAAAAAGTCTGCACGCTTACTTGCTTGTACAGCAGATGCCAAAACCGCACTACGACGTTGGCATTTATTTTAAAGACCACATTCGCTACACTGATCTTGCACTAAAAAACAAAATCGAAGGAGTTATTAGAATCAGTATGTTTATAAAAGAAGATGGCGCAATTAACAATGTTCACTTAATGGACACACTTGGTTATGGTCTCAATGAAGAAATACTGCGCATAGCGAGGGCGATGCCGAAATGGAAGCCGGGCAAACAAAATGGCAAAAATGTTTGCGTTTACCAAACAATTAAAATAGACGTTAGAATGCCTCCGGCAAGGTCAACAATCAATGACGGCCCTGTAGGACTCACACCGGGTATTTACCAGCAGGCACACAAAGACACAACAATTAAATAATTGATTCAGTACGAATCATAGGGACTGTAATTAGCATCAAAAACCGTTCTGATACGTTGTCGCTTTAGTACAATCTCAGGTATTGCCCGGCATGAATCAGGACTATTTCTCTGACGATAAATATACAATAAATAACAAAGTCGTTTGGGCTTTATCCCCAAAGGCCCGATTGCAAATTCCTTGATTCCTCCAGGAAAACCATAAGTCAAATAATACGTCGCCAAACCATCCTCGTCTACTAAATAAAAAATGTACTCATTGGTAACCTCTTGCCAACGGGTGTAATCGCCCATGGAAGTGATGCCTTTTTCATTGATTATCAAGCTCATAGGAAACCATAAGGACTTACCCATAAAATTTGCAAATCCCAGAATTATTGCAGCCAATAAAAAATACCCCGCCCCGTCAATTTCGAAATGATAGAGAACTATACTCACGATCAAACACATAGCCGGCCAGATACTTGACTGATATCTGCGCCCATTCGCCAGCTTTATTTCCTTGGGGATGGAGGCATCATCCTGAAAACTACATTGTTCAATATCACTTGTTTTAGAACCCATGGGCGACGGATAGAGTTTTCTTTTACTGCCAGTTATTTAAACTAAGGTTAAAGTTAATGAAATACTTATTCCGATGACTTGGCTGCGCTACCATTCAAGTAGCAAAAATGTTGACCTATAATATTAGAACAACAATGCTCCTTTCAACCCGGCATTCCCCTGCAACCCACCAGTATGCACGCACAAAACCCTATCTAATGGATCGAAACATCCGTCAGCCAGTAAGCTTTGAATGCCGTACATCATTTTCGAAGTATAGATTACATCGAGCGGAATGAGATTGTGTTCGTAAAATCCGTTCATAAACCCGACCAACTCTGCATTCCACTTACCAAACCCTCCAAAATGCCAGGTATCGTACAAATGCCAGTTTGTGTCCTGCCCAACAGAAAGCCAGGGGAAAATATGATCTTTTAGATAAGAGCCACCCTTCATGGGCGCAAACCCCAGAATGGACTGTTCCGTTGAAGTATTGTTACGTATCCCTGCAAGCGTCGTCCCCGACCCTACCGAAACTGCAATGTGCGTATACCCTTTATCGAAGAACTTGCTGATTAGCCCGGCTCCATTTCGCCCCATTTCATTGGCTCCTCCCTCAGGAATAATCAATGGGCGTTCATATTGACTAAGCAATTCCTGCTCATGGTCTGCACTCTGCAACAAATCATAGTCACTCTTCGTTTCGAAACGTAACTCCATACCTTCTTCCTGGCAAGAAAGTAACGTGGGAGTCAGCTGGTCATACTTTCCCCGGACAATGCCGACAACTTTTAACCCAGCCAGTTTTGCGGCATGAGCAACTGCAACCAGGTGATTGGAAAAGCCACCACCAAATGTGACAATTGTCTTGTACCCGCCAGCCGTGGCATACTCTAAATTATAAACAAGCTTATACCATTTATTCCCGGAAATTACAGGATGCAGCAAGTCGAGCCGAAGCATATCCAGCGCGGCAACTTTACCGTGAGACCAATCTGGGTTAATGGATTGAATGATAACATTATCCTCATGAATTGTATCCATATTCACGAAGGTGGTTTTCATTATCGCGCCAGTGTGGCCGCACCTTCACAAACAGTTCCAGATGCACCTTTCTTTGCAGGAATTCCTCGATTGATTTACGCGAATTAATGCCCAGTTGCTTGATCATGCTGCCCCCTTTACCCAATAATATCATCTTCTGGGTTTCGCGACTAACTATGATGTCTGCTTTAATAACCGTCAACGTGCTTTTCTCTTCAAATGCCTGAATCATTACAGCAGCGTGGTAAGGTATCTCATCTTCATACAATCCATAGATCTGTTCCCGCACAAGTTCACTCACGAAGAAACGCTCATTACGGTCCGATATATTGTCATCAGTATAAAACGGTGGCGCTTCAGGGAGGAATTTCAAAATGAGCGGAAGAATTTTGTCCGTATTTTGCTTTGTCTTTGCAGAGACCGCCAGCAAATTCCACTTTGGATAGGTTTTAGCGTACTCATCCAGAACGGTCGCCAACGGTACGTCACCACTCAGCCTGTCAATTTTATTGAGTATTAATATAACCGGCACCTTTAACTTTAGCATGCCCGTCAATTCGGCCAGATTTTCAGCTGGCTTGTTGATGTCGTGCATTAAAATAGCGATATCAGCATCTTCCAGCGCACTTTTTACATGCGACATCATTTTCTCATGCAGCTTATACTTAGCTTCAATAATGCCCGGGGTATCGGAGAAAACAACCTGGTAATTAGGTTCAGTCAATATACCCAAAATACGGTGACGGGTGGTTTGCACCTTCGATGAGGTGATCACCAGCCGTTCTCCCAATAATAAATTAAGCAATGTAGATTTCCCTGCGTTGGGAGCACCAAATATATTTACAAAACCTGACTGAAATTTACCATCCATTGTGCAGCAAAGTTAGCGTTAAATGGACAAGTGACCATATAGCCGTGCAATATTCTCAGTCCAGACATCTCGATACGGGTTAGTTTGAGCGAAGCCCAATAAAATCAACGCGGAACCCATGGGTTTTAGGCCACAAAATTCCTTACATCTCTAGCGGGTACTTTATACGCAAACACCCCTAAAACACCACCTTCGCAAAACATATTTGCCGCTTGTGCAGGCAGGGCACTATAAGTATGCGGGCCGCAACCTGCTTGCCCGATTTGGGCAGCCAGTCAGGACTGTCATTACCTTCAGCAGTAAACGAATTGATCTGCATTTTCCCGCCGGGATCCAGCGAAGCCAGCTGAATACGGGAGCGCTTTGCATTAAAATCATTGAACAGGAATGCCAGTGAACCTCCTGAATTCAGCATCAGATACGAAGCAAATGCACCGCCATCCTCCTGAGAATATTGTTCTTTTGGAACAAAGGCGTGCCATTGGCGGTTACCGTCCTTATCATAGGAAATGGCCATAATATCATTGAAATGAAATTCTCTGATCATGGTAGAATTATACGGGCTGTAAAACGAAGAGTAGTAACCCAGACCCGGCGCATAGTTGGTCCGGGTAGTAATGTAGTGCACCTCTGAAACCATCACAAACCCTCCGTCATTTTTAACGATCAGCTGCCTTACCTGGTAATTGTCAAATGCGTGGTTGCTATGACTCATTCCGGCAGCCTCTTCAAGAGCATTGTCGAATGGTATAAATTTCAGATTTTGCCACGAACCCGAATGCATGTCCATTGCAGCAAAAATTATACCCTGGTAGCTTCCGTTCTTTTTATTCGAATAATACCCACCAAAATAAACCCTGTTATTTACATTATCCAACTTCATATAACCACTTGCTGCGTATTTTTCGCCAAGTTCCATCTTACGCTCTTCGAACTTGGTGGCTCCAGCTGTGAGTTGTAATATCCAAAAGGCATCGGCATAATTTTGCACGCCAACCTCTGTGTATGCCGCCATATATGCAGTTCCCTCGTTGCTTATATTCAGTTCCCCAAAACTCAACTTCTGGCCGGCATCAAATGTGCAATGGCTGTGCTTTGTTATCTTCAGGCTATCATCGAGCCATTTTCCATCAAACTCCAGGCTATTGCCTTTATTTGTGACAGAATATATGAGGACAGTCTTTTTGTCATCAGATACTGCGGAGTAAAAGTAGTTTTTCATGGCCCCGAAAATGCCGGTCTTTACGCTGCCAATTTGCACTGGTTTGCCCTTTAGCCTGGCTCTTTCATCCAGCAATGCCGCATATTGAACTACTTTATTGCTTTCAAGAGCCTGATATAAAACAACAATATGATCCTGGCAGGCTATGAACCGGGTTTGGTAGATTTTCACAGGAAAAAAATCTAGTATGACCGTTGCCACCTTATTCATGGAATCGTCGAAAGCGTCCAGCATGGCGCCATCCACCGAATTGCGATAATTATACAAATATCCTCCGGTCATGCCCACCACAGCATATTCTCCATTGCGGAAATCGAACTTATCATAGGGAGAATAAATAACGTCCTGAGACATCGCCTTTGGAGCAACAAAGAGCACAAGTAAAAGGGCCAGGTAATACCTTACACGTTTCATACTGCAAATTTAACCATGCCAGCGCAAACAAAAACAAAATATTGTCAGAGACTTTGCCGCAACGAAATGCGTATGAAATTCAGAATGTCAAACAACCGAACAAAGGTTTCAGAGCCATAGTTTGCGGCCAACGGTTGCTATTCAACTACAAGCTTCCTGGTGTATCGCGCGTTGCCGTTAGTAGCAGTAACAAAATAAATACCTGGAGCAATGGCAACATGCATCGTGACTTCCCTGCTAACAGATATAATCTGATTTTCAACAACCTTTCCCGTAATATCTGCAACCTGAATAGCAATTTGCGGATCGTCGAACCCAATAAATGTTAGTGTGAAATCACCGCAATTCGGGTTGGGTGACAAAATGAGATCGGCCTCACCCTTCATCGCACTTGCTATTCCCAAATGCTGACAATCTGCAAGGCTGTTTACGCCAACTTCATAGGAAACGGTATCTGACGCACAGGCATTACTCACTACATACATGATGGTATCGAGTCCTCCTGACACACCTATGACCGCACCTGCTCCCGGCACCCCAAATACTGTGGCGATCGCGGTGTTAGAACTGAACCAGATGCCGCCCTGTGCTGTATCGTAAAGCATAACAGTATCACCTGGGCAAACGCCCCCTTCAATAGCAGCTATTGTTCCTGCATACGGCAAAGAATCAACTGAAATAGGCAAAACAGCTGTAAAAACACCACAGACATTGCCTACCCTGTATCGCACAGTATCAAAGCCAATTGACACCCCGGAAACTACACCTCCCAATACGGTCGCATGTCCGTCTGCGCAACTCCATACGCCGCCTGTCACTGACTCCGTATAAGTTGCCGGAGCACCTATACAGATCATAGAAGGCCCGGTAATAACTCCGGGACTAAGCGGTGCAACAATACTAACCCGAATCATAAAAGTATCGGATGAGCGGCCATCTGACACCTTGACTTTAAAAGTATCTACGCCAACATACCCCGATGCAGGCGTATAGGTCAGCCCACCCGGGCCTACTGCCCCTGCTGTAGAAGTTGCAGAATAGGTAAAACCACCTGTAAAACCATGCGATGGATAGACCAGGACCGACCATGTAAGCGTCTGACTAACGTCAGAATCTACCACAACAAGGTCAGCATTCAGAGATACTGCAGAGGCATTTTCGCATATAATGTAATTATGAAAAACACCGGATCTGAAATATGGCACCCGATTACCATCAGATATTCTCCGCACCACGTACTCAGCATAATCAGCAAAATAAACATTGCCAGTATTATCGGAGAATACATTCCGGGGCATGTTAATACTCGCAGAAGTAGCTGGACCGCCATCACCGTAGTAACCGGCTCCCCCATTCCCGCCCAGAGTCGAAATGACTCCTGCTGCATTTACTTTACGTATCCGGTAATTTCCTTCGTCGCTGATGAAAATATCACCATATCCATCAGCTGCCACTCCGTAAGGATACTTTATTGCCGCTGCGGTCGCGGGGCCACCATCTCCATAAAATGAGGCTGCACCTGTTCCGGCAAACGTATTTATTATCCCTGATGGATTTACGATCCGGATCTTGTGATGATAAAACTCAGATATATACAAATTCCCGGAAGGATCGGTACAAATCCGGTATGGGACTGTTTGCCCGGCAGTCGCCGTTCCTCCATCGCCGGCCGAACCGAATGAACCATTACCGGCATAGGTATTAATAATACCCGAAGTACTTACGATTCGAACCCGTGCATTCCCATAATCAGCTATATATATATTACCGGCAGCATCGCAACAAACATCCTCTGGATGGTTTAAAGCCGCCGCGGTAGAAAACCCGCCGTCACCCGAATAACCAGATACGGCTCCTCCT
>CANCOG010000157.1 GCA_947379685.1 Flavipsychrobacter stenotrophus
TGTCGGAAAGCTTCGCACAAACTGCAGCAACAACCGTTCTAACAGCACCGTGTACGTCTAATGGCGTCCTCAGGGTGAGTACTACCGGACTTACGCCCCCAATCCAGTTCACCTATTATTTCGGTGGTTACTTACTCCCGCCGCTCGTTCACGCAGGAGTGAGCACAGCTGATGACACACTTACCGGGTGGCAGGGCGGTGACGTCTGGGTAAACATTTCTGACGCCGCGTCCGGTTATACTTATACTTCAGCCACAGCCGGGCCATTTACTAACACGTTTACAGGTAGTGCGGCTCACTGCCCTTCACCGGGTAGTTTAACGGCTACCATCAGCGGCGGTACTTCACCCTATACCTGCCACTGGTATACTACCTCCGGGGTCTCCATGGGAACTGGTGCTACATTAACTGCCGCCGGTGGCTATTACTATGTCGTTACAACCGATGCAGCAGGCTGTTATCTTGATTCCAGGTATACCGTGGATACAAATTCAAATATCGGCAATTTTGCACCGTTCACTATTTCGGTATCGCATACCAACGCTGCCTGCACTAATGGCACAGCTACGGTATCAGGTATTTCCGGCGGCACCTCCCCGTTTACATACCTGTGGTCGAATGGCGCAACTACGTCATCGGTAAGTGGTCTTATCATGGGTCCTTACTATGTAAATGTTACTGATGCCAGTGGCTGCGCTGCCGATCCCGGATATGCCTATATCACACAAAGTCCGGCAATAACCGTCTACACCACTATAACTCCGCCAACCTGCCTTGATACCGATGGCGTTGTTACTGCATTTGGTTCAGGCGGCGTATCACCCTACACCTATCATTGGAGTAATGGGGCTACAACCCAGACAATTACCGGAATCGGTGCAGGCTATTATGTCGTTACCGCCACCGATGCAAATGGCTGTCTCGGCGAGGGCAATGCCTATGTAAATCCTTCCAGCCCCATCACCGTTACTTACAGCACTACACCCAGCTCATGTACAGCACCTACCGGCACAGCAACACTTGCAATAACCGGCGGCACTTCACCTTATACAGTTACCTGGTATACTTCACCGCCGCAAACCGGCACCACTGCCACTTCACTCGCCGCAGGTAATTATACGTTTGTTGTTACGGACGCTCTGGGATGCGTTCGGGGAGGTACAGTAGTTGTGCCACCAGTTGCTATAATAAATGCTGGTATCACCATCACACTAGCCACTTGTACCTCCTCAACAGGTGGTGTGACCACAAGTGCAACCGGGGGTACTACTCCTTACACCTATTCCTGGAGCACCGGAAGTACTTCATCATTTATCAGCAGTGTGCCATCAGGCATATATTCCGTTACTATTACCGATGTAAACGGATGCAAGGTGGTTAAACATCCCTACGTTTCTGTATACTCTCCGCTTTCGCTTGGTTTTACGCCAACAGTGGCTTCATGCATGTATACCAGCGATGGCAGCATTACTGCCACAACCTATGGCGGAACCTCTCCTTACACCTATACCTGGAGCACAATGGCCACAGGCGCTACGCTATCAGGTCTGAAATCCGACCTTTACTGGGTTACCGTTCACGATGCTGCAGGTTGCATGGCATATGATACGTTTACACTCGGCTACGATCATACTACTGACTTCTGTTATTGTACCCTGGACGGATATGTATATTTCGACGCAAATGGCAATTGCACAAGGGATGCGGGAGAGTCGGGTATCAACCACATACAAATGCATTGCACCAATATGGGCTACACCTATACCGACCCCTCAGGTTATTACTCCTTTAAAGTGCCTACCGGTACCTACGTTGTAGACCAGAGTGTTCTGGCGTACTACCCGTTATCCTCGTGTCAGTCCGATAGCATTACCATTTCAGCTACAGCTGGTTCTGGCTGTTTCCATCATAATAATTTTGCCGATACCATTCATCCTATTCATGATATGCACATCAGGATGTGGGACTACTCGCGGGCGGTGCCAGGTAATACCTATGTTCAAACCGCAGTGATCACCAATGATGGAACCGTTACCGAACCGGGCATAGTTGGCTGTTATAGAGCAGACGGCCAGTTGTTTTCACCAACCTTTGTTCCCTCGGGCGTATTCACAGCTGGCAGCGGGTTTTACTATTCCGCCTCGGGAACAATCCCCTCAATGACTGCAGGAAGTGCGCAACAATACTTTATGAGCTATACAGTGCCTACAAATATCCCTTTGGGAACGCAGGTTGTAACAACAGACACCATTGTTCATGCCAGCCCTTTCAGCAACTGGCTTACCGACTATTCCCCATGGAACAATACCAACTACTATACAACAACGGTTGTGAGTTCTTACGATCCTAACTTTAAAGAAGTTTCACCAAAAGGATTTGGCACAAACGGCACTATTACTGCAAAGGATTCCGTACTGGAATACATGGTACACTTCCAGAATACCGGAACATGGTATGCCCAGAATATTGTAGTGATAGACACACTGGATGCTGACCTGGACTGGTCATCATTACGTCCTGTTTTTGAATCACACAAATGCCAGGTAACCATAAGTGAAGCAGGGGTTGCAAAATTCACGTTCAGCAACATTAACCTTCCGGCTCAAATGTATGATGACCTCAGGAGTAACGCCATGTTCACCTACACTATAAAAACAAAGAGAGGTTTGAATATTGGTACACAGTTCAAAAACCGCGCTGCTATTTATTTTGATTACAATGCGCCTATTTACACCAATACAACTGTCAATACCCTTGGCTTCCCTGAATCAGTACCTCCGGTTGCGGCACCTGAAAACAATGGCTCATTTACATTGTACCCTAACCCGGCGAACAATACGTTCAATATCATCATCAACAATACCAATAACGGCACCTATGGTATGCGCGTAAGTGACATAACTGGCAAGACGATGATACAGAGATCTATTGAATTGCAAAAAGGCACCCAGACCCTAAATGTAGATGCAGCAGCGCTTTCATCAGGTATCTACTTCGTTACCATTGCTGGTAACGACAAAATACAAACCCAAAAGCTGGTGATCATAAAATAATCAACAAAGAGCGAGTATAAATTGGCCGGGGCGAAAGGGAACTTTCGTCCCGGTTTTTTTTGACTGTTGCTGTTGTTGTATCTTTCGGAAGTAAATACTTCCTGAATGGCAGGACGAAGTAAATACTTCGACCAGGGTGGGGAACTGGCATTAATGGCAATTTGCAGCTACCTTTGTCTCGAATGGCACGACCGATTCGTATCAATTGTGTACTAAAAGTGATTGTGATCTTTATTACCACGCTCGTTATGAAACCTGCGTTGTCACAGGCCGCCTTCGCGGTTCAAAAAACTGCATACACTCTCGCAATAGACACGGACAGTCTGCAAAACGCAAAGATCATCCATGCAGAAAACGCAAAAAGAACCGCGAACGCATTTGGGTGGATCTCCGTTATCACTTGCGCTGCATTTATTACGGCCGTAACGGTGGCCATCGTTATAGCTTCAGACTCCTGGGGAATTGCCGCATTAGTGCTGGGACTTGTTTCCTTAATGTCAGGAGTGGAATGCAATACCAAGGACAAAACCAATAAGAAAGCCTGGGCCGGGTTGTCGATTGGTATTGTTATCGCTGCGCCTCTGATGGCATTGTGGTTGCTGCCATATAAAATCAGTGAAGGCTGTGAAAAGAGAAAGGCGCGAAAACAAGCAAGAAAAAATAGAAGTTAGGGTATTCCCGTCCAAGGAGCGTCATGGCTAGGCCGTGGTAGTCTGTCTTCAACAAATATAATAGAAATTCTATCTGGCGTGAGTTTGGGGACAAAGCAGTTTATCCAACTCGCCGGTCCGGAGACAGGCATCCTTGCCTGCCGTAGCCAAAAGCTACGGCAAACTTTTATTGTGGTTTGGCCGCCGCACTGGCAGGGCTAAGCTTCCGCTCATGATACCCAAAGCCCATTCTTTGAATTTACGTCTGTCCCTTGCCATTATTGCACAAAAGATGGGTCCTAACGGTAGCATTCGGAGGGGATAGGAGAGGTCCTTATTTTTTACCCATCTTGTAAACCCTGTACAACACGAACGATAGTATTATCGTCAGGGAATAATAAAGCAACATATCAATGCCAACCAGCACAACTAATTCGCTCTTGTCTCGTGTTGTGCCATTGTTAAACAATATTGCCCCGATACCACTGACAATCTTGGGCGTTTCGCAAAGGCTGTAATATAAAGACACTGCGAGCAAAGTAAAAATGACCACCTTCTTTATCATGTAGCAAAAATAGGGATATCGATCGATTCCAGATGCTTGTTGGCCTGAAGATCCAGTTCTTTGTAGTCTGTCATCAACAAATATAATAGAAGTTCGGCGTAGCTTTTTAGCTACGGCGGGCACGGTTGCCTTCCGATGGCTATCGGAACTGACCGGCGAGTTGGAGTGTGAGAATGAGATATATCAACTAATGGGTTTGTTTCCACGGCGGTCGGGCAGACCGCAACCCATGCCCGACAGAGCCAGAGAATCCGCCGAACTGTTTATGCTGTTTATACTGTGAGCGGAGTAAAATGGTGCATTATATTTCGCCCCTACAGGGCTTGTGTCCTTGGTCGTTGTTACGATGGGCGTTGCCCATCGCTATGAGATTATGCCCTTTCAGGGCGGTACGAAATGCACTATATTATGCCGTTTACAGTATAACTGTGGGACACGGGGGTGCTTCGCTGAACTCCCGCACCAGTTGAGTTTGATGTTGTGGTATCTTTCGGAAGTAAATACTTCCTGAATGGCAGGACGAAGTAAATACTTCGACCAGATTAGAGAAGCTATATCTTTATAGGGCTGCTTTCCGCTGGCTGTGGAGGCCCTGCCTTTGGTTCCTTGTTTCGCTAGTACATGGTTATTTCGCCGAAGCCTTGAAAATTTTAAAAATCAACAACAATCCAATGGTATTCACAATTGACAAAATAAACACTAATTTGAAGTAGTACCAGCTTGGGTTTAAAATGCCCTTTTCAGTATCAATAAAATATTTTTCTATTGAAAATAGTGCCGCAAAAATTACTCCCCCAACAATTGCAATTGCATTTAATCGTTTCATAATGCATTAGTATCGGTGTTTATGTGCACCCGTTGCAGAACAAATACAATCAACTTTCGCTTATCTACTAATTTAGAGTCATACACCTCCATTTAGTGGAAATACTTCCTACGCCTCACTCCTCACCCGTTTCTTATTGATCATGTACACGGCGCCCATGCCCAGCACACCGCCAATTATGGTATGCACCTTTATTTGCTCGCCGAGGAACAACCAGGATGACACCGCAGCGGCAAGGGGGACAAGGAAAATAAAGCTACTGGCCTTTTCTGCGCCAAGGCGGGTGGTGCTATAGAAGTAAACGGTTGTTGCAAGCGCGGTAACAATGGCCGAACCAAAGAACAAATTGCCCCAGAATTTGAACTCCCTTATGTGTATGGCAACCCCGAGCTCGGTTACATTTAGCAGTGGCATGAGGCATAACAATGTTACCAGGTACTGCCATACACTGAAGCTTAAAGAAGAGCCGTATAGCCCGCCCTTTGCCGTAAACTTGCTCATTACAGCCCAGGTTATTGCCGCGGTGAGAAAATAGAGGTTGCCACTATCTAAAATGTCATGGAGGTTGCTCCACACATGCAACAAGGTGCAACCGGCGACTATTCCCAAAAACAGCCCTATGGACTCATTCCGGGAGGGTAATTTCCGGCTGAGCAAAATGCCGATCATGTAGGCCATTATAGGGTTCAGGGTGGTTACAAGGACCCCTCCGGCACCTGCCGAGCCTGCCTTTATGCCGCAAAAGAAGAAATAACTATATAAAGCGAGCAAACAACCCGAAATTAGTACAGCAGGAATACCCGCCTTGCTGATACCCAACTTAACACGGGTTGCGAGCAACATGATAACCAAGGTTATCACCACAATAAAATACCGGTACACTATGAAATTAGCAGCTGAGGTATATACCGACAGCGCCTTTCCGGACGGCCAGCTCAGACCCCATAGAAACATACTGACGATGATCCCTCCGGTTAGTAGTTTGTTCGATACTTGTTTATTGGCTTCCATTCTGTTTTTTCATGAGTGAGTGGCCGGGCAGGCCTATAAAAAAATATACCCGTATTAACGGGTATATTGTACTGAAATATTTGCTACCATTTCTTTTTAAAGTCGCCCTTACTGAAGTATTTTTCTATCAGGCAATACAATATGATGAAAAAATACCTGCTGCCCATTTCATTTATTTTCAGGTTCGATTCACCGTGCTTCCTGTTTTGCCACGAATTGGGCACTACGGCAAAAGTATACCCTCTTACCATGGCCTTCAGCGGTATTTCTACCGTAAGGTTAAAGTGCGGAGACATAAACGGCTTAACGCCATTAATTGTCTCTTTCGAGTATAACTTAAAGGCGTTCGTGCAATCGTTGTACCTGATCTTAAAAATAAAGCTGATCATGTTATTGACCATGCGGTTGAGGTACAGTTTTTTCTTAGGGTAGTCAATAACCTTGCCTCCCTTTGCGAACCTGTTTCCAAAAACGCAATCTACCTTTTTCTCAATAAACGTATTGTAGAACTTAACGAGATCCGCAGGTGAATCGGACATATCGGCCATTACAATGGCCACACAGTCACCTGTGAAGTTTTCCAAACCCTTACGAACAGCATAACCAAAACCATTATGAGGCGGCGTGTTAATCACGTGCCTTAATGTTGGTATCTGCTGCTCCAGTTCCTGTAATACCTGCTCGGTATTGTCCTTAGAATTGTCGTTAACAACCAGCAACTCATGTGGTATACCGCAGTTTTTTAATTCTGTGTAAAACGCATTCAGTGTGTCCGGTAAATTAAGCGACTCGTTATAAGCAGGTATTACTATACTTAACTTCATACTCTATACTCTGCTTTTTAAATTCTCGAATATCTGCGTCAGCGTTACTTCAAGAGAATATTGGTAATCCCAACCCGGGAAGTGATCCTTAAATTTGTTACAATCTGAAATGTACCAGATGTGGTCGCCTATTCTGTTGGTTTCAGAATAAGTGTAGTTCATTTTGTTTCCGGTAATTTTTTCGCAAAGATCAATACCTTCCAGCATAGAACAGTTTGCGAAGCGGCCACCGCCTGCATTATACACTTCACCCTGCTTAGGCGCCTGATAGAAATGCCAGAACATATTCACCAGATCCCACGCATGAATGTTATCCCTTACCTGTTTGCCCTTGTAACCGAATACTGTGTAACGGTCACCAGTGATCGCGCACTTCATGAGGTAAGAAAGGAAGCCATGTAACTGTGCTCCTGAATGCTGAGGGCCTGTAAGACACCCGCCACGGAACACACCTGTGTTCATTCCAAAATACTTACCATACTCCTGCACCATAATATCAGCAGCAACTTTCGATGCGCCGAATACCGAGTGCTTTGAATTATCTATACTCATTTGCTCATCAATACCATGAGCGAAATAGGCATGATTCTCTGCTATTTCAAAACGTTTATCGAGCTCAACTAATGGCAGGTAATTTGGCGTATCGCCATAAACCTTGTTGGTAGAGGTAAAAATGAATACTGCCTTTTCGCAATAGATACGGGTCAGCTCCAGGAAGTTGAGCGTTCCGTTGGCGTTAATGGTGAAATCGGTAATTGGTTCCTTCGCAGCCCAGTCGTGACTTGGCTGTGCAGCAGTATGCACTACTATTTTAATATCGCTGCCATATTCCTTAAAAATCAGTTCGAGGTCGCTGTAATTTCTTATGTCGTAATTGTAATGTTTATAATTACTGTACTTGCTTTCTATAACTTCCCTGTTCCAGCGGGTAGAGGCTTCCTTACCAAAAAAATATGCCCTCTGGTCATTGTCAATACCAATAACGAGGTCCATTTTATCAGCAAAAAAACTAACGCTTTCGCTACCTATTAATCCGTTTGAGCCACTAATTACAGCTACGTTCATGAGTTTAAAATTGGTTTGAGTTGTTTTTCATTATTATTGATCCACTGGGTAATATCGCCAATAATATCATCCATGGTTTTCTTTGGTTTCCAGCAGATGCTGTCTACAATTTTCGTGTTGTCGGTAATATAAATAGGTATGTCTCCCTTCCTGGTTTCAGCTACCGATTTTGCGCCAACTTTATTTCCAGTTATTCGGGCACAAATATCAGTGAGTTCCAGTAAAGAAACACTGCAGCCTAAGCCACCACCTGCATTAAATGTCTGGCCGTTAACCTTATCAAAATTATGCAATTCGTAATCTATAAGATCAAACAGATCAGCGATGTGCATTACATCCCTCACCTGCTTGCCCGTGCCGCCATAACCAAAATAAGCTACATCGCTCTTCCAGAAGTGCCTGGCTACCCAAAGTGTAATTACACCCTGGTCTACCTTGCCCATTTGGTATGGGCCTGCAACAACACCACAACGGTTTATAACATACTCTACATCAAAAAACTCCCTGAATTCTTCAAGAAATAATTCAGAGGCCAGCTTTGTTGTACCATATACCGATCTCGCCTTATCGAGCGGGAATTGCTCACTGATGCCTTTCTGGCTGATACCGGCAATGGTTTGGTTGGCTTCAATTTCAAATCTTGTAGCACCTTCGGTGTAATTAATGCCATCGAGATAAGGAATTGGGTAAACCCTGCTGGTAGAAAGAAATATAAATTTAGCCTTGTGCCTGGCGGCAAATTCCAGTGTATTGATGGTCCCGTTGAGGTTGGTATTGATCACATATTTCAATGTGGCGTCCATACCTGCCATTACAGATGGTTCTGCAGCGGCATCAATAATATAGTCTATATTCTGGTCGAAATTCAAGTCCTCAGGATTGCGGATATCGCCATGTACAAATCGTACATCGTGCTCCTTCAACCTGCTGATATTCAATTCAGACCCTCTTCTTTTCAGATTATCCAGTGCTATAATATCGTATTCAGGGTACTTCCCTTTAAGCAGAATAGACAAATTTGAACCTATAAACCCACAGCCACCGGTAATTAAAATGGAAATTTTTTTCACTATAATTCAAATTAAGGACGTAAAATGGCTGCAAAAATATGGAAAATCCTTTTACCGTTCATCCTGTATACAATATATTCCCTCCCTACAGGCTGCATCTGAGATTCCTTTGGCTTTCGCATTGGCTTTTTCTTTATGATCGCTATAATAATACGGGTAGTGCTCCAGCCGGTTTTTAGTCATATTCAAACAGGCTTCACCATATTCATAGTTGGCCTTATAGGAGACTATTAACGAAAGGATTGAAACTGCAAGAACTCCATAATAGTACTTGCTTTCAGCTGTTTTAATTACCAACAACACGAAAGTAACGGCAACTATGAGATGGGAATAAATCAAGTACCTGCTTTGATAGGCCGCCATTTCCCCCATTTCAGAATTACTTCTAAAAACTGCCATGGTAAAAATGGAACCGAACAGAAACCCTAAAATGCACAAAAAGACGGCGGTGTTTTCCTTTAGTTTAAATTTCAAGCTAAGTGGCGAAGCCCAAACCAACAACGCCAGCAAAACCAAGGCAGCAACAAGGCTTTGCTCAAAACCAAAATGTCC
>CANCOG010000158.1 GCA_947379685.1 Flavipsychrobacter stenotrophus
TGAAGCCAGGAATATCAATTATGAATACCCTATCAACCCAGACGTTTATGAAATTCCGTTGCCCATTGAAATAAGGCAACAGGCTTATCTGATCATAAAGGAGGCCATCAATAATTTAATAAAACATTCAGGCTGTACTAAAGCTTCCCTCAGTGCAGAAGTGAATTCAAGCCATGATCTGGTGTTTACAATTAATGACAATGGGCTGGGGTTTGACACAAATAGTGAATCTGACCGAAATGGTGTGCTGAATATGAAACACAGGGCTGAAAGTATTGGAGCTATTATAGATTTCGTATCTTCAGGAGAAGTAGGTACGTATGTCAGCCTGTCAATAAAAATAGGATGAATATCTGATTGGTGTAAAAGGAATTATTACTCAATTTTACCGCAATGATAAAAGTAGGTATAGTAGAGGACAACAACGCTTTGCGGGGAAGTCTTACCAAATTAATAAACAGCCATGAAAATATGGCCTGTGTATTATCCGTCAACTCATTGATGCATATAATTGGTGATTTGGTTAATGCCATGCCCAATATTATTCTTATGGATATAGGCCTTCCAAATATTTCGGGTATTGAAGGCGTAAAGCTTGTAAAATTGAATTTTCCTGAAATACAGATACTAATGTTTACTGTGTTTGAAGACGAGGACAAGATATTTGACGCTATTAGGAATGGGGCCTCGGGTTACCTGTTGAAAAAGACTCCGCCAGAAGAAATTATTGCCGCAATAATTGAACTAAATAGTGGTGGCGCTCCTATGACAGCGAGTATTGCCCGGAAGGTTATTCAGTCGTTTCAACAGCCACCTACAGCAGCGCAGCCCGATTATAGCCTTACAGCAAGAGAAAAGGAAATTCTTTACGGTCTGGTGGAAGGATTGAGTTACAAGAAAATTGCCGAAAAATACTTTTTAAGTATTAGTACTATCCGTACTCACATTTGTAATATATATGCGAAGCTACACGTGAATTCAAAGTCGCAGGCGGTCGCAAAGGTGCTCCAGAAGCCGGGTCTGTAAGATTGCTCAATGATCTATCTCCTCATTTTTCCTAAAATTGGCCCTTCATAAAATCAGATGTTTATCTGATTGTTCAGGTTTCTGTTACACGCTTATTTTGTATCGTACAAAATGGAGTGTTTTGCATGAAACGGATTTTTCTTATTTGCGTTTTTTATTGTTGCAGCAGTGTCTTATCCGGGCAAATAGTAAAGCCCAAAGACGTGGCTAAGGATGCCGGGACTAACACTGTAAATGGCGACATACGATCAGGAATTAACAATGCTGCAGATAAGGCGAATAATGAATTGAAGGGTTTGTTTAAGAAAAAGAAGAAGCAGGAGGAACCCGTACCCCAGGCAGCGGCCCCGCAGGCCCCACAAGCGGCGAATGCGCAAGCTCCAGCGGCCAACACTGCGGAACAGGTAAAAGGTTCGGGGACGTTCAAGGCATATAGTAATTACGATTTTGTGCCGGGAGACAAAATAGTGTTTGAAGATAATTTTGTTGATGATCAGGATGGTGAATTTCCAGCCCATTGGAACTTAGGGAGAGGGCAGGCGGTTCTTAACAAACTTGGGGACAGGGAAGCTCTGCTTATTACTGATGGTAATTTTGCGCACGTAAGTCCGGTTATTAAGGGTGCCGGGTATCTGACCGATACATTCACGATAGAATTTGACAGTTATACAAATGGGGGATATGGGCCGCACATATTCTTTTACGATAACAATAATGATGCGCGCCAGGCTGAGCATACTGTAGCCCAAGTGAACATATGTGCAGGGAATGGCTGGAATGGCGTAAACGTAGTAACGACTGACAACAAAACGGACCTCACTGGTAATTATCCCAGTGAAATAGGCGGGGACAATTATCAAAACAAATGGCACCACGTGGCCATAGTGTACAGGCACAAGCAGATAAAAGTATACGTAGACCAATTTCGTGTACTGACTGTGCCGGGCATTGACATTGCCCCAAAAGCAATAGATATTGAAGGTATAGGCAGCATACAGAATCCAGTTGTAATCAGCAATTTCCGCATTGCGAACGGTGGGGGGATGAACATGTGGAACAAGAAAGTTACTGATGCTAAAATTGTAACCCATGGCATCAATTTCGACATTGACAAAGCAACGCTTAAGCCTGAAAGCATGGGGACATTGAATATGATCTCAAAAATTCTCAATGACAATCCGGACATAAAATATGAGATTGATGGACACACCGATAACTCCGGGGGCATGAGCCACAACCTTCTTTTGTCGCAGCAACGGGCTGAGGCGGTTAAGCAGCAGCTGACGGTAATGGGCATTGATGCAAATCGTCTTTATGCAAAGGGCTTCGGGGATACAAAACCCATTAACGAGAATGTCACTATTGAAGGCAGGGCCAATAATAGAAGAGTGGAGTTTGTAAAAAAATAATCGCGCACAATTACAATAGCAACGTCAATATTTATCAACAATAAAAATCAAAATGAAATGAGAAAGACAATTTTATTTCTTGCGGCAGCTGTGGTGGCTGTGGGTTGTTCAAAGAAAGACAATTCCAATACAACCAACCCGGCAGGCGCTACCGGTACAATAACTATTAACGGCGTAGCCTACAATGAAACGCTCTCGAAAGACACTACCACCAACGATTTCTTTGGGGAGGCCGGTCATTTGCTGGTTGCACAAGGTAACACCGATGATAAATTAAAGTACGAGGTTACCTATCTCGTGTTTAAAAATAATACCGCCCGGCCAACCGCCGGCAGCTATCACATAGGCGTAACTGCAACAAATTATGTTGCTATACTTGTGAATGACAGCACAGCCGCCGGTCAGGGGTTATATTCATCAGACAGCATTACTACTTTAAGTACAACTGTTGCCATAAATTCCGGTAAAATATCTGTTACTATACCGACGATCAAGCTCACAGGTTTCTTTACCCCAGTTGGTGGTACCACTTATAATGATACTATTACGGTGTCGGGTACTGTGGTAGAAAAGTAGGTGTATTTTTGAAACTCACCCGAAAGGTCATTTAAAATTTAGCAATGAAAAGAACATTACTGGGATTATTCTGTTTATTATCGCTTGGTCATTTTAGTTGCCTGGCGCAGTCGGGCAGGCCAATGAGGGCTGATGAAATTGCTTTTTACAACAATATTCATGAGGTATTTTATTCGGCGTTGCCGCACGCTTATAAGAGCTGGAAGGTGGTGGAAGATGGGAAAGAGTTTGATGCCAAGAAATTTTTCTGCCCGTTGAATGATGGCTGCTATGGAACGATCTCAGTGTCTATTGGCAAGGGCGATCCGTACTCGCTAAGTTATTTTATTGATTTCACTATGCCGGGAGATGAAAGCGGACTACTTATGGCAACAGCTTTTAGTTCGATCAAGGATTATACCAATGCCGATCAAATAGCCACAGCATTGAAATCGACTGCGAAAAGTAAGATCAGTATTCGTGTGTTCAATAACATTGATGGCGGCCAATTCCCAGTGACGTATTGCTCCAAGACGCCGCCGGAAACCATTAAATTGCCAGTTACTGCGGGGCTGGCCTTGAAAGGAGTGCGTGCCGCGTCTTGCCCGATAATGTCGTCGGGAAGGCCGGATATGGCAGGGAATTACTATGATAATGCGGTTGTGTTTCTGGGTAAGGCAGTGGCTAAGAAAACACCTGATGAGAGAAGTGATGGTATTAGTGGTGCTGTTTATGCCATTGGGTTCGATAAGAGTAAACTGGACAAAGTAATAACACAGAACATAGTTGTAACCATAACAGGCGATGCAGCAGATATTGAAGCAATAATCAAATTAATTGACTGGCAAAAATTGTACAATGCCATAGGCAAGTGATGCAATGATTCGATTATCGAAGTTTCGCTTTTTTTAAGAAAAATATCTTAGGGTACTCTCATTTTTTAAAGTAGGGCATGGTTGAATTTACCCTTCATTTACGTACACTCGCTTTACCCGTTGCGCAATCCCGGTCATGATCTCATAGGAGATCGTGCCGGCCCATTGGGCAAGCAACGTAACGGGTAGTTCATCACTGAAAATGGTAACCTCATCGCCTTCTTTAACCTCTGGTATTCCAGTAATGTCGACCATGCACATATCCATGCAAATGGAGCCAAGAGTTCTTGCTTCTTTTCCGTTAATGAGTACGTATGCGTTGCCGTTTCCGAGTGCTCTTGGGTAGCCATCGGCATAGCCTATGCAAATGGTTGCTATGCGCATATCATAGGGGGCAATTGTTTTGTGCCCATAACCGATGTTCTCTCCCTTGGGCACGTCTCTTACCTGTGCAATCATCGTCTTCAAAGTGCTGATCTGCTCCAGCCGTCCTTCCAGTTCCTGGCTGCTGTCGACGCCATATAAACCTAATCCGATCCGGACCATATTATAGTGCAACTTGTGGTGCCGAACGATGCCGGCAGAATTACACAGATGCCTTAACGGGTAGTATGGCAAGGCCTCTTTAAGCTCGTCACTCATTGTCTCAAAGCGCTCGGCCTGTTGCATTGTATATGGATCTTCTTCGGGGTCATCGCTAGCCGCAAGGTGGCTGAAAATACTTGCTACATTCAATAGGGTGCTTTCTTTCAATGTGGCAGCCAGTGCTGTGATGTCTTCCTGGTTGAAGCCGAGACGGTGCATACCCGTATCCAGTTTGATGTGGATCGGGTAGTTTTCGACCTGTAATGTTGTGGCGATTCGCGTAAACGTTTCCAGCGAGCGGAAGTTGAAAATCTCAGGCTCCAGTTTCCAGGCAATCATCCGGTCGAATGAAGTAGCGTCGGGGCTCATGACCATAATGGGTAGGGCAATGCCCGATTTCCTGAGCGCTATTCCTTCGTCGGTATAGGCAACAGTCAGGTAGTCTACACCTGCATGCTGAAGCAGGTTGGCAATTTCGTAGCTGCCGCTTCCATAGGCAAATGCTTTTACCATGGCCATTGTTTTAATACCTGGCCTTAGCTCTGCCCTGAATACATCGAGGTTATGACGAAGGGCAGAAAGGTTAATGGTCATTACTGTCTGGTGGATCTGTTGTTCCAGCAGTACCCCGATCTTTTCAAAGGCAAATACCCTTGCCCCTTTCAATAAAATGGCCTCTTTGTTAAAAGTAAGCAGGTGGAAATTTTTCAGGAAATCGTTGGTAGATTTAAAGAAAATGCTCCGGAGTTTTTTGTGTTTTCTGAACGAAGCCTTGTTCTTGTACAAGGAGGGGCCAATACCAATAAACCGCTGAATGCTTCTGCGGCTGATCTGCGCAGCGACTTCGTCGTAAAGATCCAGGTCGCGCTTACCCATCTGCAGCATATCAGACATTATAACGGTATGCATCGTATGCTGTTTTTGTTGGTCGAGGTAGCCAAGTGCCAGTTGCAGGGAAGTAAGATCGGAGTTGTAAGCATCGTTAATAATGGTACAATCATTTGACCCATGGCGCAGTTCAAGCCTCATAGAGACAGGCTGCAATGCTGCCATACCTTTTTGTATCTCGTCAGCGGGCATGTTAAGCACCAGGGCTACACACCAGCAGTGAATGGCATTTTCAACAGACGCACCATCGGTAAAAGGAATGATGATAGTTGTTTTTTGCTCTTTATAAAGCGCGGAAATTTCAGTTTTTCCGGTTTGTTTATTTGAGCTGAGAATACGCAGGTCGGCGTCCTGCTTTGCCGACCACGTAAAAAGGTGGAGAGACTCTTCATCCTTGCCGCCACTTACATGGTGCATGTAGGGCACTATGCATTCATTCAGTTGTACATGGTCGTGGCAATAAACCAGGTGCTTACAATGCCTGAATAAAATGAGTTTCTCATTAATTTTCTGGCGCTGATTCATAAACCCTTCACTGTGGGCTTCGCCTATGTTCGTGAATATACCAATTGTGGGGCAGATCACCTTTTCCAGTTTCTCCATCTCTCCAGGTTGAGAGATGCCGGCTTCGAAGATACCCAACTGGTGCTCTTTCCCCATCATCCATACGGACAATGGCACTCCAACCTGAGAGTTATAACTCTTAGGGCTTCGGGCAACGTTATAATGGTTGCCAAGGAGTTGGTTCAACCATTCTTTTACTACAGTTTTTCCATTGCTGCCAGTAACGCCAATGACGGGGATTTTGAATTGTTTTCTATGGGCCGCAGCAATCTGCTGAAGCGCATTAAGTGTATCCTTAACCAATATAAAATCTGCACCGGAAAACGGTGTCGTATCAATGCTCTGTGAAACTAGGAAGTTCCTTACACCCCGGCCATATGCATCTGCAATATAGGTGTGTCCATCCCTAAGGTGGGTCTTCAGTGCAATAAACAGGGCTTTTTCAGGGTGTTCAATGTTACGGCTGTCAATAGCGAGCTCGTCAATTAACGATGCCCCTTGACTTCCAGTAAGCCATGTGCCGTTACTCCACTTCCTTAATTGCTCCATACTGTTCATCGTAGCCGAAATATATTAAATTGCGTTTTTTTGAAACAAGCGATTAAAGTTAAGGATTTAAGTGGTAATTGATCCCGCACTTTGATGAAAATGAAAGCTTTCAGTGGTATTATTTATTTTTACGCAAAAGGCGTGCAACTATGACAAGAGGCGAGGTAATGTTTCATTCATTGGCAGTTGAACTTCCCGATTCAACTGAAGGGAAATTGTTTGGTGCCATGTGTATAAAGGCGCCGAATGGCAAGGCGGGTGTTATGTTTAAAGGCGGAGCTATCATCATTAAACTGGAAGCGGCAATACTACAGGAGGCGCTCCGGCTGGATGGCGCTCATATATTTGACCCCATGGGAGGCAGGCCCATGGGAGGCTGGGTGCAGTTGAGTGAAGCCCATATTGATTTATGGAGGCATTATGCAGCTATTGCGATGGAAACAGTGAAGAAGATTGAAGTTGTTAAGAAGTCAAAGAAATAAGGTGGTATTTTGCTTGAGTTATCTGCTTTTCATTTCTTTTTTCATTTCTTCTATCATAAGAATTATTTTGTCGAGTTTTTCTATTTCAATGGTATTTAGTTTTTCCTGAAGCGCTTCGATTTCTTCCTTGGCCATAAGGTTGGTTTCGTAGTCGGCCCGGGCTTGTTCCCGGTCACGTTCGCTTTGCCTGTTCTGAGCCATCATTATGATGGGAGCTGCATATGCGGCTTGTGTTGAAAAAACAAGATTCAGCAAAATGAATGGGTATACATCCCAATGGTAGCAAAAGCCAACGATATTCAAACCCATCCAGAGAAATACCAGCACAGTCTGGATAATAATAAAGGTCCATGAGCCCATACCATTTGCCACAGCATCGGCGACTCTGTTTCCAAAAGTTAACGATTCTGCATGTTTATCGTGCCAGGTTTTATTTGATCCCATTTTTTTTGAACGTTAATTTATGTTTGATTCTGTTATAGCAAAGCTAACGTATGTGCATTGATAAAGAGCGATGAACCTAACCTTAAACCATTGTCTGGTTGAAAGGCCCCTTGGAGCAAAGCACAATCCCAAGGTCTGATAAATGAAGCTTCAAGAACTATGCCAACACCCTGCTGCTGCCATTCTACCTGAGCGCAGAGGAAACCACTATCATGTTATTTGCTGATGGTTGTCAGGCACCTGCCCGCAAATATTTAATTCTTTTGCTTCGATGGCAGTGGCACGGTTATGGTAACTACTAACCATGACTCAATTTAAGCAATTCTGGACATAACGAAATGAATAACAGGCATTCAGGAGGTATAAGGAGGCGAATAGGGTTGGTGCTCTTACTGGCCTTATTGGGTTCAGCCGCAATGGGGCAACAAAAAATATGGACGCTCAGCGAGTGTATTGCCCGTGCATTGGGTGAGAATATCCTGCTCAACCAGAGTATAGCAAATAACGAAGGGAATGCAATTAATTTAGCCCAGTCGAAAGCAGCAGCACTGCCAAATCTCAACCTGAGCGACCAGCAGTCATTTAATAACGGACGTTCGGTTAATAACCAATACGGACAAAGTTCGCAATTTACCAGCACTAATAGTCTGGGTCTTACAAGTACAATAACACTATACAACGGTGCCCGGTTACATAACCAGGTTAAACAGAACAGCCTGAATTATGATGCAGGGAAGTTCGATATTGAAAAACAAAAGAATGACCTGGAGTTGAATGTAATAGCGGCTTACATGCAACTGTTGCTGGCCTATGAAGCAGTCAACGTGGCCGGAGAACAAATTGACGCGACCAATGAACACCTGAAGTATACTGAACTTTATGTCAGGGCTGGCAGCCTGCCTGAAAGCAATTTGTTACAGATGCGTGCGCAGCTGGCAACGGACAAGGCTGCGAGGGTTGAGGCTGAAAATCAGTTACAGGTAAGTAAGGTAGTGTTACAACAGTACATGGAACTACCAGTTGGTGCCGACTTTGAGATAAAACGTCCAGTATTCAAGGAGTTGTTGCCTGAGGTCGTTCGGGTACCGGCTGAGATATATGGAATAGCAGAGGCGTTTCTTCCGGAGATAAAGAGTGCGGGCGTTAAGACCAGGGCCGCAGAAGCTGATTTGCGTGTTTCGGAATCAGGGTTAAAACCAAAGCTCACTTTATCTGGCAATTTGAGCACCTACTATTCGAGTGCCAGTTCGCTTACTGCATACCAAACAAATACAGTTGTGCAACAGATCGGTTACTTAACCGGAAATCCTTCTGAAACTGTTAGCGGCCCCGTGACGAATGTCCTTACTCAGTCTTCTGATTATCCTTTTTTCAGGCAGTTTGGTGATAATTTCGGACAAGGGGTGTCGCTTAATTTGTCGGTTCCTATTTTCAATAATCTCCTGTACAAAAGCGATATCAAGCGGGCGCAGGTGGCCATAAATGTAGCTAAGCTAAATGAGCGTTATATTAAAAACCAGCTGCGCAAAAACATAGAAGTTGCCTATACCGATCAGTTGGCTGCAATGAAGAATTACATTGCCACCAGGGAACAATTGGTTGCCGAGGAAACTTCCTATAAAAATGTAACCGTAAAATTCAGGGCGGGTGTTATCAATACAACCGATTTTTTCGTAGAAAAGACTATTTACAACCGGGCACAGCTCGCACACCTGCAGGCAAAATATCAATATTTGTTCAAAACCCAGATCGTTAATTTCTACCTCAATAATCCAATCACTGAGTAAAGATGAAAAAGGCAATTATTATCGTACTATCAATATTAGTAGTTGGCGGATTGACCACCTGGTTTTTTGTATCCCGGAAAGGGGAAAATGCACCAGTATGGAAGACTGCTGTTGTAGATACCGGAAACATTTCTGTGAATATTACAGCTACGGGTTCGTTGAATGCAGTTACGACGGTACAGGTAGGTGCCCAGGTGTCAGGAATTGTCGCTAAACTGTTTGTTGATTTTAATTCTGTTGTTACAAAAGGGCAGGTTATTGCGCTGTTAGATACAACCCTGCTGTATTCGTCTATGAGAGATGCCGCGGCCGCCGTTGAAAAAGCTAAAGTAAATGTAGAACTTACGCGGCTGCAGTTCAACAGGGCCGACACATTGTATAAGGAGAAGGTCGCAGCCAAGGCTGATCATGATCTTGC
>CANCOG010000159.1 GCA_947379685.1 Flavipsychrobacter stenotrophus
ATTTGTTACTCTATTGTTACTTGGCGACACAAAAAAGCCTGTAATCAATTGATTTACAGGCTCTAATGGATGTTTGCAAGTGCCCGGGACTGGATTCGAACCAGCACATGGTTACCCACGCTGCGACCTGAACACAGTGCGTCTACCAATTTCGCCACCCGGGCAGTTGAGGTAATTGTGTCAGGGGGTGCAAATGTAAGAAAGGATTTTCAATAAAATGTGCGAAACAGTAGGCGGCTTTTAAATAAATTTTATGCTAATGGTTTGAGTGGAGTTAATTGCATTTTGACAAGCTACTTAGCACTTTTCGCAGTAGGGTAGCCCACAAAAAAAATCGGCAATCCTTCAATTGATCAACCAATTGCCGAATTGCCGAATTGTCAAATTTACGAATTGTCTTAACCCAAATAAACCTTCAGTGCATTACTGTACCTGGCCTTCTGGAGGCGCTTGATGGCACGTTCCTTAATTTGGCGTATACGTTCTTTGGTGAGGTCATATTTATCACCAATTTCTTCAATGCTCGGTCCCTGATCTCCGTCAAGCCCAAAATAGGCTGAAAGAATCTCAGCTTCACGAACACTTAAAGACTTCAGAATGCGGCGGATCTCGTTGCGTAATGAATCCTTCATTACGTCGTCATCCGTATCGCTGCTGCCTTCGAGCAGGTCGCCCATGGCCACATCTTCTGCTTCATGCACAGGTGCATCAAGCGATGTGTGGCGGGTATTGCTGGTGAAGATGTTGGTTACCTCAGTTTCACTCATGTCCAGAATCCCTGCCAATTCTTCAGTTGAAGGTTCGCGCTCGTTTTCCTGTTCAAAAGCAATAAAAGCTTTATTGGCCTTGTTATAGGTGCCAATCTTATTTTGTGGCAGGCGCACAAGGCGACCTTGCTCAGCCAAAGCCTGCAGGATAGATTGCCTGATCCACCATACGGCATAGGAGATGAACTTAAAGCCCTTTGTTTCATCAAAGCGTTGTGCTGCTTTGATTAGGCCAAGGTTACCTTCATTGATCAAGTCACTCAGAGATAAACCCTGGTGCTGGTATTGTTTGGCTACCGATACTACGAAACGGAGATTCGATTTCACTAATTTTTCCAGTGCACGCTGGTCGCCCATATGTATTTTCTGGGCGAGTGTAGTTTCTTCTTCCGGGGTGATCATCGATATTTTGCTGATCTCCTGAAGATATTTTTCTACCGCTTGTGAATCTCGGTTCGTAATCTGGGTGGCAATTTTTAGCTGCCTCATATATTTCTACTAGTTTTTAACTTGATTCTTGTAATAAGACGTACAATCTCGTGAAAATGTTTAACTAACAACAAAACCTTTTTCAATATTAAACGAACAAAACCCGTTCCATCTTTTCGTCCGAATGAGCTATTATGTCACAAAAGCGTCTTAAATTTACTGAAATGCTCTACAGTTGTGGCTATTGAAGGGTATAATAAATATTAATAACCCTATAGGCTTAAACACAAACTCTTAACAGTGTTTAATTCTGTCACAAAATTAAACCAATCTGCCAAAAATGCTACCTTTGCGCCACATTTTGAAATCAACTTTAACAAAACATGGAAAAGGATAATTACCAGCATCCCGATTATTATTTACTTGACGAGTTACTGACAGACGAGCATAAGCTGATTCGTGATACTGTTCGCGCTTTTGTAAAAAAAGAAATTTCTCCAATTATTGAAGATTATGCCCAGCGAGCCGAATTCCCGAAGCACCTGATAAAAGGTCTCGGTGAAGTAGGGTGTTTTGGGCCATTTGTGCCCGTGGAATATGGTGGGGCAGGGCTCGACTACATTTCCTATGGTATTATGATGCAGGAACTGGAGCGTTGCGATTCCGGAATCCGTTCAACTGCCTCAGTACAGGGGTCGTTGGTGATGTTCCCGATCTATAAGTTCGGTTCAGAGGAACAAAAGCACAAATACCTGCCAAAACTGGCAACAGGTGAACTCATGGGCTGTTTCGGCCTTACCGAGCCTGACCATGGGTCGAATCCGGCAGGAATGACCACTAACTTTAAGGATGCGGGCGACCATGTGATACTCAATGGCGCTAAGATGTGGATTTCCAACGCTCCGTTTGCTGATATTGCTGTTGTTTGGGCAAAGAATGAACAGGGCGAAATTCAGGGAATGATCGTTGAAAGGGGAATGGAAGGCTTTACTACACCCGAAACTCATGGTAAATGGTCGCTTCGTGCATCGGCTACCGGCGAACTCGTTTTTGATAACGTGAAAGTGCCTAAGGCAAATATCTTCCCTACAGTTAAGGGTCTGAAAGGACCGTTGACGTGCCTTTCGAGTGCCCGTTATGGAATTGCTTGGGGTGCGCTAGGTTGTGCAATGGATTGTTACGATACAGCTTTGCGCTATTCAAAACAGCGTATACAGTTTGGTCGCCCAATTGCAGGTTTCCAGCTCACACAAAAGAAGCTTGCTGAGATGATCACTGAGATCACCAAGAGCCAGTTACTCAACTGGAGATTAGGTGTGCTTCGCAGCGAAGATCGTGCTACTCCTGCTCAAATCTCTATGGCAAAACGCAACAGTTGTGATATCGCATTAAAAATTTCCCGTGAAGCGCGCCAGATCCTTGGCGGAATGGGCATTACGGGCGAATTCAGCATAATGCGTCATATGATGAACCTCGAGTCTGTTGTTACTTATGAAGGTACACACGATATTCACCTGCTGATTACCGGTATGGATGTTACAGGCATCAATGCGTTTAACTAATTTTGCATACTTTTATTCAGGAAAAGCCACAGATCTTGTTTTCTGTGGCTTTTTTTATGAACCAATGGGAAAGCCGTTTTTCTACATAATGGACGTTATCGTTTTTCCGATAATGCTTACCAGCCTCGGAGCGGTGGTTCTGGCTATGGGTGTGTTTTTTCATGCTACGACTACTGATGAAATTGTCGCAATACACGGAACTATTAGTCTGAGGGAAATCAGATCAACGGTTTCAGACACCCGAAGCAGGGACTACCTTATCTTTCAGGTAAGGGAGTACAATAATGAATTTCAGGACGATCACATTGGTCGGCAAAGAGGCTTTGATGCTATGGAAATTGATGCTCCGATCATTTTTTCAATCAGGAAGTGTGATAGTGAACGCCTAAACAGTGGGTGTAAACTTTATACCTGGTCAACTACAATAAAAGGTAAAGAATACGTTGCGGCCAGTAGGGTAACCAGCAGTAATAGATCAGGGATCAAAATTTTCATGCCCTGCTGTAGTCTTTTACTTTTTGGAACTGCAATTTATACCTTCAACCAGAAGCGAAGGCAATGGCGCATTAAGTTGGGTAACTAGCTGAATTTCAATTTTTCACCTTTACATTTAGCTACAGATTCAATTGACCTCCTCAGTAAATCTAATTGTCTCTTCCTATCATATATGCCGTAGCTAGGTGATATTTTCATTATAGTGTTTTATTAACCGCTGGTTTGACTATGCCTTGATACGCTTATCTAGATGTGTTTTCATATTGTTACTTAAATATTGTTAATGAAATTCTTGCAGTAATCAGATTTATTTTTAATCTTGCTGTGCATTTATAGATATGTTTTATGGTTTAAATAATCAATATAAAACAGAATCAGTGAATTTATTTTCCGTGGGTTGATAGACAGGTAGGGTAATTATAGAGTGTAAAAGCATTAATTGTTTTCAATATTTATTCATTTTCCAAACCACCAATTCTTGTATTATGATGGCAAAAAAATCAGCCGCTGCGTTCCTGCTCGGAGCCATATTTTTAGCTGGGTGTAACAATAAGCCTGTGCCCCCGGCCGACAATGGCAAGGGCCATTATTCAGTTACGAAAATTCCTGATGACGTTGATGCAACGTGTACTGTTAGTTCAGGTGAATTCAATGGATGGTTTGCCAACGGAAAGGCCGCCCCTAACGGTCGTGTATTGCCGGCAAACAGTGCTGGTTTTCCTAATAGTTCCGATTGTGATTTCTATAAATGGTCTGAACAAATGTTGCTTTGGGTCACGTCACCTTTAAGCGAGTCGCAGCCATCGGGTGGAATTGAGCTGCAGTCGGGCACTTTCTATACTGTGTTGCCATCCAATCAGGCAGGTAATAGAACCCTGGTCCAAAATACTCCTGGCCGGCCCATTACTGCGTCAGGAAGTATTAAAAACAGGGGAGTCAACAACCTACCCGTTATTATAGATAAAAAGGGCAGGATGTGGGAAGTTGAGGTCTTAGAGGAAAAAGGCAATTTGAAAAATACAGTTACCAGCGAAGGGAAGCAGCAGCAAATTGCCCGCCTGGAAGATAAAGCAGGTGGTGGACACAAATTCTATAACAGTGCTGGTGCTGAAATAATGAAACCCACAGCCATTATTCAGCATAAAAAAAATGCCGGCCGAATTTTACAGAAGCAGATCATTAATGGTAAAACGGTCTATATCAGTGCCAGTGAAGGTGAAGTTGAAACTGAGTCAAGCCAGGCAAGTGGTAATGCCTTTATTGCCCAGAACGGCTCACTGGTTTATTACATCCTGTTTGTAAATGACGTATATGCCTACTATCTGACCGGGGCCAATAACAAGCAGTTTAAGAATGATCCTAAGCTATATGATCGGTTTCCAACTGACTCGGCAGACAGAACCGCCATCTGCGAATTTGCCAGAAGCAGTAATAATGCGACTTTAGCTGACTCAAATGCGCTTTCGCTGGAACTGAAAACGTCGTGGGTTGTAGTGAATGATGCGTTAAAAGACACGGATAGTTATATTAAGATCACTGCAACTGTTCCCAAGTATGACACAGTCGATCCAAGGCGATGGGTGCCAGTTGCAAATGTCACTCAAACTGTTCGGCTTGCCCTCGTGGGTATGCATATAATAGGAGGTGTGCGCAAACATCCGGAAATGATTTGGGCAACTTATGAACACGAAAGTTCCGCCCCAAATGTTGCCTATAACTATTTGAGTAAGGGCAAGATTGCGACCAGCCCGGCTGAAAATACCAAGGACTGGTTATTTCATGATAACACCGATGAAAAAGCGAATATCCCGCATATGGATGCAAATGGTGATACAATTACCGGTGCACCGGTTCCCAATGATTCTTCTAAGACATTTAAAATTGGTAAATCAAATACAATTCGCACGAATCCCTGGGGTAACTATGATTCATTAAATTCAAAGATTAAATGTGACACCGCCGCCGCCATTCAAAATACGCTTATCGCTTCCATTAACAAATCTGTAATATGTTTGTTGCCGGGTCAGGACATAAGGAAGAAATATTTGTTAATTGGAGCTTCATGGACAGCCGGCGCGGCACCTAATGGAAACGGATATGGGACGAGCGACAGTGTCGCCATTGGATCAAAGCAGCTCGCAAACACGTCAATGGAAACATTTGTTCAAACTATTTCCCAGGGTTCGTTTGGGGCAGCTGGTGGTGGCACCGGAGGCTGTTTTAATTGCCATAACGGCACCCTGGTGCCAAGTGTAGCATTCGGCTTATCGCATATCTATAACCAGATCGATTCCATTTCGCCAGCCTTACCGAAAGCACCACCTGCAATTAAAAATAGTAAGAAATAATCTGCTTTCAATTAGTTGTTACTTTATAAGGGCATATTTGCGGGATCGCAGGTATGCCCTTTTTTCGTGGTCATAGTGTTAGACGCAATATTATATGCTTAATGTGTTTCTTTACTTCTAAACCTACTTGGTTGTTGGCCGGAGAGCTTAGTTTGTCGAAATACACAAATCGACCATTATTCATATTGTCTACAGCCCGATCTGGAGTCATCGTATTAACCTAAAAAAAGCTGGCATGTTCTACAAAACATGCCAGCTTTTATATTATCAGTTCGAGCCCGAACCTTAATTTAGCTTAAAATCAGAATAGAATTTCTTAGCTATTGCTTCATACTTTCTCGCTTCATCCATTTTGCCCATCGCCTGGAACGAAAGTGCTATATAAGGTATGTTCTGGAATGATTTGTTGTTGACATTCAGTTCTTTACCAAAGGCATCAATAGCCAGATCGTACTGCTTATTAAAGTAATATGCGCGTCCCAGATTTGAATATGCATTTGGATTCCCAGCGTTAATAGCAATGGACTTTTTGAACATTTCTATGGCTTGTCCGTAGTTCTTTGTATTCAGGTAAATAGCACCCAGATTGTTGATCAGGGTCGCATCGTTAGGTACTTGCGCCAGCAGTTGTTTGTAATAGTACTCAGCTGAATCGTACCGGCCCTTATTGAAGTAAGCAGTAGCCAGCTCTTGCATTGCATCTCCATTCGGGTTTATTTCTAAAGTCTTTTTGTAGAAATAAATGGCTGAGTCAAATAGTTTCAACTGACCGTAAGTACGGGCCAGGTTGAAGTAACCCAACCTCGGATCGAAGTTGTTGGCAAGGGCTTTATTAAATTGTTCCACCGCCAGTCTGTAGCGTCCGGAAGCGAGGTACACGCTACCGAGGTTATTGGTTGCTGTAGCGTGGGTCGGGTTAATGGCAAGTGCGCGTTTATCGTATATTTCAGCAGAATCGAACACATGTTCTCTGTCAAATACCCTGCCCATTTCAGCGTTTGCTTCTGAGAAGTTGGCATAAATAGCAAGGGAATTACGCAAATGAGTCAGAGCTTCAGCGTCAATAGCCGGGCGTTTTTTCTCATCGGGTTCCAGGCCATACACTGTTTCCGCGAGTGCAGTGCCCAGATAATAGTTCAGGCGGCTGTCGTTTGGTGATTTTTCCAGGTCAACACGGTAGAGGTTTACATTGTCCTTCCAGTCCGTATTCCTTGCAACTACCATGCCTCCGAAAATAACTGTAAGAGGTACAAGAATAGCCAATACTTTAGGATTTTTGAGCGCTGAAAAATCCATTACATTTGATTTCAGTACAAACTTATCTATCGCTATAGCAACGGCCATACACCAGGCTGCTGAAGGCATAAACATAAAACGTTCTGCCTTTTCTGCACCGATGAGCATGAAAATGTTTGTAAATATTGAAACCGTCATCAGGAAATAAACAATGGAAAATGCCCACGGATCCTTGGTCTTCTTCATTAACTGTGTCACTGCATACCAAATAATAAAACCATATACTGCCATAGAAAGCAGCACACCAATATTGGCAAAGCCTACAAAGGGTATTGCATTGTAAGAGTAGTTACACAATAGCGGGTAGGGTATAAAGAACATTTTGATGTAGCTGCCAGAAATGGAAATGGCCGTAGCAAAACGTTGCATCACGTCCGGAGCCTTAACCAGTGCATTGTCAATAAACTCAATGTCTGTAGAGGTGTTAGCCTGGTAATTATTCAACACAACCGTCCTCACAATCATAAACACAATTATGGCACCTATTGACCCAGCCATGACTGCAATACTCCGTTTGCGATCTTCATTCTTATAGAGGAAGAATAATACCGGAATCACGCCCAGGAAAGTAATGGTGTTTTCTTTGGATATAATAGACAGGAATAATGCAAAAGAACCGAGCAGGAGTTGTTTCATCTTACCTTCCTTTACATAATTCATAAAAATATTGAGCGAAAGGAATGCGAAAAGGAAGCAAAGCAACTCATCGCGGCTTTTTACATTGGCTACAACTTCCGTATGAATAGGGTGCAGGGCAAACAAAAATGCACCAATAAATGCAACGATCGGTTTCTTGTCGTCAAAAAAACGGTTGAGAAAAGTAAAGAAGAGTAACACACAGCCAACGAAAGTAACAACATTGAAAAAATGGTTCACCACTGGGTTGAGTCCAAAAAACTGATGTTCTATTGCGAACATGACCAGTGAAAGCGGCCTGTAATCGTCATTGGGCACAATCAGATACCCTCGCATGTGCGGTGTTGTAAGTAGTTCCATTACACCCTTCAGCCCTTTGGCGACAATTGTATTATCCCTGAGCATGATAACGTCGTCTAATACGTAACCGTTTTGTAACGTGTTGGCATACAAGAGGAAAGTAATGATACCTAGTATGATACCTAACTTTTTGTTCAATGTAAGGCCGGCTTTAGCACCATTTTCAGGAGTTGATGTTCCTTTGGGTGCGGGGGCTGCCGGGGTTGGTCGGGTGGTGACCGGATTGACTGGTCTTTGTTGTGGTTTCTTACTCATTAATATACAGATAGAATGCGTAAAATAAGCAATTTTTCATTGTGGAAACAAGAGGTATACGGAATACCAGGAAAAATCGAATGGCACCCACTCATTTCTTTCATTTTAGCCAGCGCCTATTTCTATAATTTGCTGCAATCGGTACAAATTAAGTTCCCTGCATTGTCGTGAGCCGGGTGAGTATTTTCCTACACAATTAATTTTGGAAATGTGGAATTTATATATTTTTATCACGAATAAAATGGCCGAAAGTTTCATACTGTCGTTTGTCAGTCGTGGGTAGGAGGATGGTATTCCGCGATTATTTATCTACTATTAGTTTGCTCGCTCATAGATATATTTAGTCTATAAATGCTCGTTGTTGAATTTCATACTGATTGAAAGATGGGCTTATGGAATGTGACGGGTTTGAATTTAAACTTCAAGTAATTTTTAGGAAATTGTAGTTGATGCAGTTAGATATTTACACAGATTATTTGTTTAGCCGACCTGCTTGCCTGTTTGTGGAATTGTATGTTGCAAGTTCAAACCTTATTAGATTTTCTCCTTTGATATTTAGCCGACGTTTAGGTTGAATGTGTGCCACCGCAAATATTGAGAATATAGAAGAATAGACATGATAAAGTATTTGATATTTCTGTGGCACGATTTTTTAGATCGATTTTTTTGGGGAGGTATGCCCCAAAAATAGATGCTAACTTTTTATTTATAATCGACGTTACATTTTCTATAGTATATAAAAAATCTAATTTTCTTTATGGATACGGACGTGAAGATTCCAACGACGCCTACTAACGGCGCAGAAAATACCAAGGCCAAAGGTTCAAAGAAAAACAGGCAGCAGCCTGCAGAAGTACTTTACCGGGAGACCATATACGATCCCAGACCTGCGGAAATATTAGACAGGGAACTACTCAGGATTTTAATTGAAGTAAGAAACGGGAATTTTGATGTTCGTATGCCCATTGACCAAGTAGGGGTTGCTGGCAAAATATGTGATACGCTTAATGAGATCATTTTCATGAACCAGAAAATGACCCAGGAGTTTACACGTGCAAGCAATACAATCGGTAAGCAGGGAAAACTGACCCATCGAATCGAGGTACCCTTTGCTAAAGGTTCGTGGAGCGCAGGGGTGGACTCGATTAATACGCTCATTTCCGACCTGGTTCATCCTACAATTGAAATTGCGGGTGTGATCAGTTCTGTGGCAAAAGGTAACTTGTCACAGCAAATGCCACTGCAAATTGGGGATCACGTATTGCAGGGGGAGTTTGCCCGTATTGCCAAGGAAGTAAATGACATGGTGAAACAGCTCAACCTGTTCTCTATGGAGGTAACCCGTGTTGCCCTCGAAGTAGGTACAGAAGGTAAATTAGGCGGGCAAGCGACCGTAAAAGGGGTGGGCGGCGTGTGGAAAGACCTTACTGACTC
>CANCOG010000160.1 GCA_947379685.1 Flavipsychrobacter stenotrophus
GTAATTTCTGTTAACCGTTTTGAATCAGAAGACAGGAGGGTGGGCACGATTGGGCCGCTCATAAACAATGTGGAAGTAAAAATTGCTGAGGATGGAGAAATTTTAACCCGGGGAGCGAATGTGACCATTGGTTATTTCAAGCATCCTGAACTCACCGAAGCAGCAATTGAAAAGGACGGTTGGTTTCATACCGGCGATATTGGACAATGGATTGAGGGGCGTTTTCTCAAAATTACCGATCGTAAAAAGGAAATATTTAAGACATCAGGCGGCAAGTATGTGGCTCCGCAAGTTGTTGAAAATAAAATGAAAGAAAGCCCCTACATAGAACAAATGATGGTTGTAGGTGATGGGCGGAAATTCGTTACCGCACTCATAGTACCATCATTCATTCAGTTGAGAAAACACCTGAGAGAAAGTAATCCCGGGTTAAGTGTACCCGAAAAAAATGATGATCTTATTAAATTGAAGGAAGTTATGGCCATCATGCAAAAGCAACTGGATAAGTTTAACCCATTGTTCAGCCATCCCGAACAAGTTAAAAAAATAGCGCTGCTTGCCGATGAATGGACAATTGATTCAGGCGAATTAACACCCTCCCTTAAAATAAAAAGAAAGGTTATAGCACAGAAGTTTTCTGCCCAAATTGAACAGTTATATGCTGAATAGCAACTTTGCTAATGAAACATTTGGCTTGCCAGGGCAAGGCTTTCTGGTTTGCCCACATCTATAAAGATGTCTCCGGTGTGGTCGTATCCCCTGATAACTCTTGTTTTCGCGACCTCAAGATAAAGGTCGATCAATGAGAATTTCCCATCGAATTGAGAGTGTTCCCACACAGCATTACTGACGATCTGGATACCTGAAAAGGAAAAAGGGTTGAGTGCAATCACAGCCCTGGATATCTTTTTCTCGCCTGTTTTTTCGTTACTCCAGCCACATAAAGTCATTTCGTTGTCAAATAATAATTGACGGGCGGAGGGTCTTTTCATCACGGCCAATGTACAAACCTGATTGCCAGCCCGATGTATGTCAATTAATTTTTCCAGGTCAAGATTTGTAAATACATCGACATTAATTACCAGAAAATCAGGTTCATTGTTGAAGTACCATCCTGCCTTTTTAAGGCCACCACCTGTTTCCAAAACTGCTTCCTTTTCGTCAGAAATAGTAATGTTACTTCCGAATCCAGCGTTAACAAGGAGAACATCCTTGATCATATCTGCAAAATGATGCACATTAATGATCACATCATATATACCGTATTGCTGCAGGTATTTAATTGTATGCTCGAGTAAGGTTTTGTTGTTGACAGTGGCCAAAGCCTTTGGGGCACAATCGGTAAAAGGTTTTAACCGGGTACCTAAACCCGCAGCAAAAATCATAGCCTTCATGCTGTAAAATTATGTTTATACTTTTGAGAATAGAAAAAGGTTGGGTTTTTTTTATACATTAGCGCATATTTTTGAATTAATGGTCCGGAAGAAAGAACCCATAGATTACACCAAGATAATTAAGACACTCGACCCGATATTTCAATCTATTATCTTCGTTTCGTTTTTTTTCCTGTTCGATTTGAAGGGGCATAAAGAACATTTTGCCATGGTAAAATTGATTCAGTGGCAATTGGGAAGTGTGATAGTGAATGCCATTTTGAGGTATTCGAAAAAGCTCAAGTACGAGCGATTTTTTTCATTTGCGTCGCTTGTAACATGGTACTTGTTGTACCATTTTATGTTTGCGAAAATTCTTGAAGGCAAAATGAAAGAAAAGTACTTCAACGTTATTGTAGGTAAGGGGTTGAGCAGCATACCTTTGTTTGATACTTTTTTTGAACTTTCTGCGTTAGCAATTGGATTTTGGTACTTCTCTATTTGTATCCGCGAGATACAGTATTTGTATAAGAAGAGGAGAAAAAGCAAAAGCCGCCGTTAATTGTATTTTTCAGTTTGATAATGCAACTACGCAGGAAACTGTGTTACGTTTTACGCAATCTAAATGACATTGATTGTGATTTTTTGTCAATAATTAAGAGAATTTTTATATGCACGAATTAATTACAATGCTAAAGAGTATTGCCACCGAACAGTGGATCATAGACCACGGTGGGCTCTACATTGTTATGTTTATCATATTTGCGGAGACCGGGCTTTTTGTAGGTTTCTTTCTTCCTGGTGACTCCCTTTTGTTTGTTAGCGGAATGCTTATCTCTCAGTCGCATTCGCCTTTCGCATCGCCAATGGCCGATCTGGTTTATTGGGTATTATTAATGACAGCCTCGGGCGTAATTGGGAACGTTGTTGGGTATTGGTTTGGTAATAAATCGGGTCACTTGCTTATGAAACGCCCAGACTCATTTTTGTTCAAGAAAAAGTACCTGCTGCAGGCGCACGATTTTTACGAGAAGAAGGGTGGAATGGCCATCTTTCTGGCCCGTTTCTTACCATTTGTACGCACATTTGCGCCCATAGTTGCCGGAATGGTTGATATGGACTATAAGAAGTTCTTCATGTTCAATGTTCTTGGCTGTCTCACCTGGGTATTCAGTATGCTTTTGGCTGGCTTCCTCCTGGGTTCAAACGAGTGGGTTCATAAGAATATCGAAATGATTGTAGTAGGAATGATCGTTGTTACAACCGGACCAGTTTTATTTAAAATGATCTTCGGTAAAAGAAAAGAAGCTACCGGCGCGTAAAACTGCTCAAATCTCCGCCCATCATGCAACAGAATAAAGCCATTGGACTATTAAGCATTCCGGTAATTGTAGCAGCCCTCGGGTATTTTGTAGATATTTATGATCTGTTATTATTCAGTATCATAAGGGTTAAAAGCCTGAAAGGTTTGGGCCTTACCGATGCATTGTGCGATTCTGAAGGCAAGTATATTATCAGCATACAAATGGCCGGGCTCCTCATTGGTGGCATTCTGTGGGGAGTAATGGGGGACAAGAAAGGGCGGTTGAGTGTTTTGTTTGGTTCCATTATTCTATATTCACTTGCTAACATAGCTAACGGTTTTGTACAAAATGTACCTCAATATGCACTTGCCCGTTTTATTGCAGGCATAGGCCTTGCCGGCGAACTTGGGGCCGGTATTACGCTGGTAAGTGAATTGATCTCAAAAGAAAACAGAGGTAAGGCTACTTCTATCGTAGCAGGCATAGGGTTAACCGGCGCTGTAGCCGCTTATTTTATTGCACATACATTTGATAATTGGCGCATTTGTTACTTCATTGGTGGTGGGCTTGGCCTTTGCTTATTGTTACTCAGGGTAAGTGTATTTGAATCGGGTATGTATGAAGGCTTGCAACATGCCAAGGTTGCAAAAGGTAATTTCTTTATGTTCTTTACCAACGGAAAAAGGTTTAAGAAATACATTCTTGCAATTCTTATTGGTTTGCCCACCTGGTATGTGATAGGTGTGCTCATTACGTTTTCTAAAGAATTCGGTGAGAATTTCGGACTATCAGGAAAAGTTGATTCGGGTAAGTCGGTTATGCTTGCCTATGTTGCCATTTCCATTGGCGATTTGTTGATTGGCTTTCTCAGTAATTCATTAAAAAGCCGCAAAAAGGCATTATACATTTTTTATGCTCTGACCATTATTGGGGTGGTTCTGTATTTCAACCAAACAAACGGATCAGATACCGGCATGTATGCAATTTGTATGCTTATGGGCTTCGGAACTGGTTTCTGGGCATTGTTTGTGACAATGGCTGCAGAGCATTTTGGTACAAATTTGCGTGCTACTGCTGCCACCACCGTGCCTAACATGGTTCGCGGTTCACTTCCCCTCATTCTATTATTATTCAATTCGCTTAAGCCAGCGCACAACTGGAGCAGCCAGGAGTACATTCATGCAGGCGCAATAACCGGGGTAGTAGTGATGCTCATCAGTACCGCTGCCGTTTTTCTTACTGAAGAAACTTTCGGGAAAGATTTGAATTTTATTGAGGAATAGCGACCTCCTTTTACGGAAAATTCTGATATTTGCGATCAAGCATTAAACCTTAGTTTGACATGAATAGAAATCCAATAGATGAAGTTGGCTTGTTGATGGTAATAGGGCTGGTTGTGGTTATTGTTCTATTTTTTGTTTTTCGGGAATTACTCAACTGGTACTGGAAAATAAATGAACGGGTGGCTATGCAAGCAAAAACAAACCAATTGCTGGAAAAGATCTCAATGCAATTGGATGCCCTGATCAAAAAAGATGAAGTAACTGTAGAAAAAATATCCACCGGCATGGTAAAAACCATGAAAATGGAAGAGTGGATCATGTTCAAAAACAATAACCCGAATCTTGTCGATTACAGGGTGATTAAGGGGGTGAACGACCTGGCAAACCCATTCTGACAATTGAGTAAATAAATATTTTTCAATGGTTGGTGTGTTTTAGTAATTCAGATTCTTCCATTAAGATACTTCGATACCTTTTTACGTTTATTCCCGCATGACCGAGGCATTATTTCAGTTTATTTGGCAGCATAGTCTGTACAGGCTTACGGAGCTATCAACAACCAGCGGAGAAACGTTAACTATAATTCATCCCGGGAAGCTTAACAGGGATTCCGGTCCCGATTTCCTGGAGGGGCGGATAAAAATTGATAATACGATACTTGTTGGCAACATAGAATTGCATATAAAAACCAGCGACTGGCTAAAGCATGGTCATCAACATGACGCATCATTCCAGAATTTGGTCTTGCATGTTGTGTACGATAACGACACGGAAGATCTGGTTGACAATACTCCGGTGCTTGAATTGAAAGACGCCATTCCTCCTCATATTATCGACCATTACAAAGACTTGATGCAGGCGCCGAGCAAATTACCTTGTTCGGGGCAACACCATATTGTAAAAAGTATTACCAAGGAGAATTGGCTGGGCAGATTGTTGGCAGAAAGATGGGAGCAGAAGCTCGGTGACTGGAACATCATGCTGGAAGATTCAGCTGAAGACTGGCGCAACCTTTTGTATTGGCGCATGGCTGCCAACTTCGGCTTTAAGACAAATGCAAGCCCGTTCCTGATGCTGGCTCGTTCTTTACCTCTGAATATTTTAGCTCGTCACCGGGCCAGTCTATTCCAGGTTGAAGCACTATTATTTGGGCAGGCAGGAATGCTGAACTTAAAATTCACAGAAGAATATCCGGTTTCTTTGCAAGCAGAATACGCTTATCTGCGCAAGAAATACAATCTGACTCCGGTTCCGGGTCACCTATGGAAATACCTTCGGATGCGCCCTGCTAATTTCCCGTCAGTAAGAATTGCACAGTTCGCAGCCTTGATTCATCTGTCGGAACATTTGTTTTCCCAGTTGATAGAAACCCATTCAGTGAAGGAAATTGAACCTTTTCTGGATATTACTGCCAGTAGCTACTGGGATAGGCATTTCAGGTTCGATGAAGCGCAGGAACTGCCCACACCTAAGTCATTGGGTAAGGACTCCATCCGGAATATTGTGATAAACACAATCGCACCGATTCAGTTCTTGTATGCATCGAAGCAGGACACACCTGAGTTAAGGGAACAGGCACTGAGTTTGTTGGAATCAGTGCCTGCTGAAAAAAATAGTATCATCAGTTTATGGACTGAAAATGACTGGGAGGCCGTTAACGCGGCTCAGTCTCAGGCATTAATTCAATTGTTCAACCAGTATTGTAGTTTACGTAGGTGCCTTGAATGTACCATTGGGTTAAATATTATACGGGCCAGTTAAAAGTCAGTGTCTTCTTACAGTCGGGATGGAGACTTTCCATTACCGGGCAGGACCGCGCGGTTATTTCCAGCGCTTGCTTTTCCCTATCGGAAAAAGGCGCGCTTTCCGGGAATTCCAGTGTTATTTTAATTTCCCCTATTTTTCTCGGGTTTGATACCATGATTTTCTCCACATAACATACTGCACCCACAATATTAATTTTGTTTGTAGCGTTACTGATGCCATAGGTCGTTAGTATGCAAGTAGCTAGCGCTACTGCTACCAGATCAGTAGGGGAGAAGCGTTCGCCCTTTCCCTGATTGTCAACAGGCGCATCTGTTTCAATGGTGCTGCCAGAGCGAACATGGGTTGCCAGCGTCCGGAGATCACCGGTGTAAACAACTTTGGAGGTCATAATTTTTTAATTTTTTGGTTAAATTTACGCATCCGTTAAAGAAATTAAAGATAAAGTTGTAACTTAGTTTAGGATTTAGGGTGATTTGCATAAAAATATTGTATGAACAGGGCACTTAAATTGTTTATTTTATTGTCGGTTTTAAGCTATGGCGCCCATGGTCAGCAGGATCCTGTGTTCTCGTCCGATTCCAGTAAAGTGTACAAAAAGCCTGAGATATTTATTTCACAAGTAAAGCCGAAAGCACCAAAACCAATTATTCATGAATTAAGTCTAGGTTACCGGGCCAATACTGACGGTTGGAGTATATATACCGACTGTGGAAGGGTTAGAACCCAGGACTTAAAGAAAAGTGACATGTTCCATAATCTGTTGTACTGGCAGCTGGAATTCACTGAAAAAACAAATCCAAAAGAACAGAAGGTTACGAGCGCAACTCCCAATAAATTCGGAGGTAGTAGTTCTTACAAATACGGAAAGATCAACAACCTTTATGTTCTTAAGTTTGGTGGTGGATTTCGGAAAATGTTAGCTGGCAAACCTGATGTTGGTTGTGTTTCCATTCACTGGGCTAATACTGCTGGTTTTGCTTTGGGTCTGCTCAAGCCATATTACATTAATGTAAGCACAGGTGATCCACATGCCATAAAATACACTGACATAACTCAGAGCGATTTCCTGGATGACAATATTATCCTTGGCAGTGCTGGATTTTCAAAAGGACTTGATGAAATTGTTTTCGTTCCGGGTGGCCATATCAAAACAGCACTTCATTTCGATTTTTCCACCAACAAGAAGACCGTTCTTGCAGTTGAGACCGGTGTAAATGCAGAATTCTATTCTACTCCTATTCAGTTAATGGCTAACCAACCTGCGATAACTGGCTTTTACGACATCTTTATTGCGTTTCAGATTGGGAAACGTTGGTAATAATGGGGAAATAAGACCCTAGATACTCGTTTTTTGTCGTTGACGCCTTTCTTCAAGGCAGAGATCTGCCAGTACCATTGCTGTTACAGCTTCGACAACAACAGGAACCCTAAGTGCAATGCACAGGTCGTGCCTACCTTTGACTGTAAAGTTCTCAATAGATTTTGATGCGGAATTCCAGGTTTGTTGCTCCTTGGGAGTACTGCTGGTAGGTTTAACGGCTACCCTGAAAACCAGAGGATTTCCGTTCGAAATTCCACCATTTATGCCACCTGCGTTGTTTGTTTTGGTGGTTCCTTGTTCGTCAGTTATTGGATCATTGTGTTCTATACCTGTCATTTTTGCTGCACTGAACCCGCTTCCAAACTCAATTCCCTTGATTGCCGGTATAGAGAAAACAGCATGACTGACCAAAGACTCAACAGAATCAAAAAAAGGCTCGCCAAGTCCGGTTGGCAACCCTGTTGCCGTACATTCAATAATTCCACCTATACTGTCTTGTTGTTCAACTGCTTTTTGAACTGCCGCGTCTATATCCGGTATCCCACCTGCCTCAATTAACTTCGCGATAATCTGGATTTCAGGGATTATCTTCTTTGCAATAACACCCGCTGCCACAAGGGCTACTGTCAATCGTCCGGAAGAATGTCCACCACCTCTATAATCATTAAAGCCATCGAACTTCTTATTCAGCACAAAATCGGCATGCCCCGGCCGAGGTGTATTTTTAATGGTTTCGTAGTCTGCTGAACGGGTATTATTATTTTCAAATACTATAGTAAGCGGTGCACCCGTTGTAGCGCCGTTAAACAGGCCACTAACAAAAACGGGCGAGTCCTCTTCCCTGCGTGGGGTAGTGCCTTGTGCGCCCGGTTTACGTCGGTTGAGGTCTTCAAGGAAATCCGCCTCAGCAATTGAAACACCTGCAGGGCATCCATCAATTGTTACTCCCACCCACTTGCCGTGAGATTCTCCAAAAATATGTACCCTTAAACAATTGCCAAATGTGTTCATCAAAGATTTAATTAATGTTCTGCTATTTCAATATGTGCACCCAGAGATTTCAAATCCCGGAAAAAATCAGGATATGATTTATCCGCACTCTCGGACTGCATTATGTCGACGGGACCATTGGCGCGCAATGCGCCTACAGTAGCCGCCATAACTATCCGATGGTCGCTGTAGGCATCAATTACAGTCCCCTGCAGCTGTTGCACACCTTCAATAAAAAGGCAATCATCCTCAATTGAAAATGGCACATCGAAATTCTGCAGCATTTCCGAGATGCTTTCCGCCCTGTTGCTTTCTTTAATAAATAATCGGTGTACGCCCCTTATACTGCTTTCTCCATCAGCACAGGCTGCGAGCACTGAAAGTATGGGAAACAGGTCCGGGCAATGTGTTGCATCAAAATCAAAACTATCTAACTGCGAGGCTTTGACTGAAACAGCATTGTTTTCGATTTTACATTCTGCACCGCACCCCATAATTACATTCAAGATTTCCCTATCTGCCTGATGGGTATTGATATCCAGATTCTTTATACTCACGTTGCCGCTAATTGCTCCTGCAACAAGTAAATTGGCCGCACTACTCCAGTCTCCTTCAATATTGAACTCAATCAGTTGTTTGGGCGTAAAATCAGCAGGGTCAATAGTAAAAGTCGTATAGTCATTATGTTTAACTGGTCTTCCGGATATCTTAAGAATATCCAGAGTCATATCAATATACGGCTTGCTTTTAAGATCTGCAACTTCTATTGTAACTACTTCTTTGGTATTCGCAGAAATTGCAAACAGCAGCCCACTGAGAAATTGAGAGCCCAATGATGCGTCTAATTTAAAGGCAATGCTATTCAGAGGGCCATGTACAGTAATAGGCAAATTTCCATTGAACTCTGAAAATTTAATACCTAATGCACCAAGAGCTTCATTGAAACCATGCATTGGTCGTCTTAAAAGGGTTCCATTCCCTGTAATTCTCACCGGCTTATTTGCTAAAGCGGCGATTGGGGTAAATAATCTCGCTGCAAGCCCACTTTCTCCACAGTTTACATCGTCGCCTTTGGGTGACACGCCGTCACTAATTAGTTCTATTGTACCTGCGTCTTGCCCAATGATTTTTGCACCTAATTGTTGAATTACAGCTAATGCAGCCATTTCATCGCTCGAAAAGCCTGCATTGTGAATAACTGACCGTCCCTTTTGCAGTAACGCCGCTGCATATGCCCGCTGCGTCATACTTTTTGAAGGCGGGGCCTTAACTGTGCCGTCAATAAATCCTGGTTGTACTATTGCGCGCATAGCATTAATGTTTTTTCAATTATGCTAAATGGTAATTGTTGAACTGAAGCATGCCCTATCTGATTTAATATGATAAAGTCGATCTCATTATTATTGCGCTTTTTATCCATTTTCAGTAGTTCCATAGCCTTAGGTACATCAAATGGGTAGCTTACAGGCAAATCATATTGTTGTAACGTCTTTTTTAGATGAACGGTTGCAT
>CANCOG010000161.1 GCA_947379685.1 Flavipsychrobacter stenotrophus
GTTAGCTTTTATATGCATAAACATCGGGATAATGGCTACCTACCTGGACGCACGAAACATCTACTACAAAAAACTGTACAGAACCATCGAGGGAAGAGTCGAAAAATATCAACCCATGCCGCCTAACGGTCGAGGAACCGAGAGTTTCGTTGTAGCCGGGATTCCATTCACCATGCGATCTCAGGCATTTGGATTCAGCAAAACTGCCATTGATGGAAGTCCCATAAGAGCTGGCTTGTATGTAAAAACCTCCTACCAATTCGATGAACATAATCTTGATGACAACAACATACTCATTCTCAAAACCGAGTAACAGGAGTATTTTACTTAAACTGCTCAACTAACCATCAGACTGCGAAGACAAATTCTCCTCCTCATCATCATCACTTTTCGGCTTCTTGGGCGCCTCCTCCTGCTTCGGTGCGTCATCTTTGCCCTCTTTCGGAGGGGCTTTTTCAGCTGCCTGTTGCGCCTTCTTACGTTCCTGAACTTCCTTGCGCGCTTCCTCTTCACGCTTCGCAACACTCTTTTCTTCCTCCTCCCGCTCCTTCTTGCGCTGCGCCCTTCGCTCCTCCTTTGTAAGTTTCTTTACTTCCTTTTTTGCCTCCTTACCTGCAGTCCCTTCAACACTATCCTTCTTCTCAATAATTTTCTGTTCATCCGTCTTGCCCCACTTGCCCGTTTCCAGTATCTGGTCCAGCTCCGATATCTTTTTCTGCGATATCTCTTTCTCCGTCAGTTCTGCATCATACCCCGTCTGGTTCTGTCCATTCGTCCACGAACCGGTGTACACCTTGCCATTAAGGTCAAGCTCCATACTGGCCACAGGCTCTTCAAAGAGCCATTTGTCTTCAGGCGTTTTCGAGACATCGAGCTTCACATACTCCTCCATATCACCAAACTTATAGAGTGCATCCCAGTAATTGGTCACCTTACCCTTGGCATCCCTCATGTAACGCACATACAATTCTACCGGTATCTCTTCATCGAATTTCCCCTTGTAATATTTACGTGCAACAACCTCCCTGCGCAGCCGGGATGCTTCGTCATCAGCCGTCGGCGAACTCAGCAAAAGGTCCCTTTTTATCTTCGCAGAATCCACCTTGGGCTTCGCTATACCTGCCATCCCGGCCTTTTTTACCGAATCCGCCCGCACCGAATCCGCCCGTGCCCTTGCCGCAAAAGCCAGCACCGAATCTGACCTCGCAGAATCATCCTTGTGTCCTTCCGCCAATCGCTTCAATCGGGCGAAATACTTTCTTTCGGCATTTTCCCTCGCCAGGTACTCATCAATATCATTGGCTTCAAGCACATTCAGTACCTGCCCGCCGCAATAGAAGCCATTAACTTTTTGAATTTCCGTTATCGTAATGCAAAATGTAGTGCTGCTCAGCATGTCCCGCACAAACATATACCCCTTAAAACGTTCCGGTGCTACCCGTTCCAGCCCCTCCATACCCCGACTCAGCCCTTGTTTTTGCAACTCATAACGCTGCATAACAATGCCCCGCCACTGCACACCGGAATCCTCCCCCTTATGAAGCGTTTGTACAAAGCCACCAATGATAGTACGGTTATAAAACGGATCAAGATCAATTAAAACAGTTGGGTGCTCCCTAAGCTTAGCAAGCTCCTTTACCGTTTCCGGAGATTGATCCGGATTGTGTAAAACCATTCGCCACAACGTATCGAACGGCGGAAACAAATAATAATAGGAAACAGTATCCTTCGTGCGCAGGCAATCCAGAACCCTGTTCATCAGCTCAACCTCGGTTCGCGGAGATCCCGTGTACTTATGCTTGCGCCCTATGCCCTGAGCCTGGCCCCAGTACAGCAATATGCAGGTTAAGAAAATAAATAAAAACCTCATGAGTTATAAATGCGAACCGCTAAAGTTAACTATTTCCCTCAAACCTAACCTCATTGCATAAGACTATTCAATAAATCGTATGGTTTTTTTAACAATAATACTCCTGCCTCGGTGCAAACGCTTCGCGTGAATTTATTTTCTTATGCCCGCCATATTGAATTCCGCATTATCACTATATATTTGCGCCATGATTCTGTCAGATACAAGTATACTCGAAGAAATAGAAAAAGGAAACATTGTGATAGAGCCTTACGATCGCAGCAATCTGGGTTCAAACTCCTACGATGTACATCTCGGCAAATACCTCGCCATGTACAACGACTCCGTGCTCGATGCCCGCAAACACAATGAAATAACCCATTTCGAAATACCGGAAGAAGGCTATGTACTTCAGCCATCCCACCTCTACCTGGGTGTGACCATGGAATACACCGAAACCCACGCACACGTCCCCTTCCTGGAAGGAAAGTCATCCACCGGCCGACTCGGCATTGACATCCATGCCACAGCCGGAAAAGGAGATGTAGGTTTCTGCAATGCCTGGACACTCGAAATATCATGCGTAGTGCCCGTACGCATCTACGCAGGCATGCCCATCGGCCAGCTCATTTACTTCCCGGTACACGGCGAAGTCCAGAACAAATACAACAAAAAAGAAAATGCCAAATACACCGGCCGCAATATCCGTCCCGTAGAAAGCATGATGTGGAAGAATAAATTCTGACAAAAGCCTGGTCTGGTCAAACTTTCGCAAAAAAAACGAACGTTCGACCAGACCAAATTGACAATAGTTCCAAAAATTGTCGATCCAATCAAACACTCAAACAGGAGGACTGCCCTCTATGTAGCAGTCCTCCTGATTGTGCCACAATAAGTTCTTGCACTATGCTGATACCCCACTCAGGAAATGTCATTGACTTAACAGGATTCTCTTTGCGGCTTTGCTTCAAATTAACCGAAGTATGATTGAATAAACTGGGAACTGCGCCTCCGCGTCTTGGCGCGAAACCTTAAGTCATTGGCATTGCCCACTCAGGGCAATGCCATTGATTTAACGAAGCCTGAACGGCTTCAACAGCAATAGCCCTGGTTGATCCAGATGGCCATCGCGAAAAGGTTTAGAACAAAAAGCTACACACCCTCTGTATGCATTGCCACAATCGGCAGCAGACTCTATTACAACCCGGTCATTGCGACCAGGGAAGTAACCTTACATTTCTATCTTGCCTTCAAACAGCACACTCCCTTTATGGAAGGGATAAATAACACGTAATCAACTATTTAGGGATTAAACCTTTATCCCCCCGGTGAATCCCTGCCTGGTGCTCACATTTCTTTTAGAAGCTCTGAATGGCATGGATTTCAATATGAATTTATTAAGACCGTATTATTCCAATGGGTGGAAACTGGTAAAAGATGTGGCTACACGCCAGGCTTCAAACGGGGACGAAGGGGAAAGTTCTGCAATAAACTACTTGCATTCCTGCTCCGAGCTCCCTTTTGTTGCCGCAAACGCACAATGAAAAATATAAATTCTTATCATCTTTAACAACTTGTTATCATTTAAAATTAAAAACTACTATGTTTGCATCTGATAAAAAGCGCCTTAAAGAAAGAAGAAATTATTTTCTATTTTCTTTAAGGTTTTTGTAAAAAATGTGCGTAGCTTTATAATAGAATAATCGTGGGAAATTTGGGTGTATAATTGAAATGCCATTGAAAAGATAATTGGCTACTATTGCGCTCATAAATCTGGATTATTATTGAAAATCACCCCAAAACCTCCATTTTAAGCATTTTTTGGCGTTGCCTCTCACAACGTATTGTTTGTGCCCCGGCCTATCGGGCTTATTAGTAATTCGTTAACAAAGAAATTATTTTTTAAACACAGCCCCCCCCCCTGTCAATCCTTGTTTGTTCTCTCTCCTTGTGCGCTCTAAACAACGCTATTTCAGCGCTAAGAACGTGTGTAATTTTTTATTGAAGAATATCTAATATATTTTATTATAAAATTTCACCTTCATTTTTCACGCAGTTTAAATTTTCCAATATGAAACAGACAGCTACAGGCAGATTGACAAAAAATTATGCCACCAATTGGCCAGCCGTGCTAATTGCTTTCTATTTATTGATATCGGCTGCTCCCGCCATGGCACAGACCGATGCAGGCGCATTGAACTTTGACGGGAGTGATGACTATGTCACGATTGCACATTCGTCGGCCCTAAGCCCAACGAATGTTTCACTGGAATGCTGGGTGAACCCATCGGCCGGAGGTGTGGCTTCGACTATAATAACTAAGGAACCCAATGATGGAAGCCATATAGGATATGGTTTCAGGCAGCGCAGCAATAATACTTTTGGGTTTGTTATCGGCCGCGAAGGTTCTGGCGACATGGTAACGTCGATAACCTTTACACCGGGCAATTGGTACCACCTCGCAGGTACATTTGATGGCTCAACTATTAATTTTTATGTAAATGGAGCACTGCAGGGCACAGCTAGTTCAAGCCTTTCCATAAACTCAGCTGACAATGTCAACATCGGCAACAATGCTTCTTTGTCGCAACCCTTCCAGGGCTCAATTGATGAAGTCCGAATCTGGAATACTGTCAAATGCCAGGGTGAAATACAGTTTAGACGGTATTGCCAGTTGACAGGCAGCCAAGCTGGTCTAGTTGCCTATTATAAATTTAACCAGGGCGTAACCCGCGGAGATAACTCCACTGTCGCCACACTGATCGATGCTTCTGGCAACTCCTTTAATGGAACGCTGAATAATTTTGCGCTCAACGGTAGAACTTCAAATTGGGTGGCAGGTAACGTAGTCGGAGCCTGCGGAACATGGATTGCCCCGACGGCCACAATAACCACGGGCGGTTCCACAACCATTTGCCAGGGCCTGCCAGCAGCGCTTACCGCAAATTCAGGTGCCGGCTATACTTACCAGTGGATAAAGGATGGTACAGCTGTGACCGGTGCAACCATGCAAACTTATGCAGCCACCGCTGCAGGAAGTTATGTGGTAACGATTGGTGGAAACTGCAGCACATCATCATCTACTTCCGTAACCGTTATTCCACTCACCATAACAGCCCCCGCCGATGTAACGGCTTATACAAATTACGGATGTTCTGCAACTGCTGTCTCCCTGGGTAGCCCGGCAACAGGCGGAAGATGTTATGCTGATAATGTATATAATGACTACCCCTATGCCTATTTTCGCGTAGGCGCCACAACTGTGACCTGGACGGTAACAGACGCAAATGGCCTCACTGCGACCGCAACACAAACGGTAACAGTTATTGATAATGTTAATCCCACCATCACCGCTCCGGCTAACGTTACAGCCTACACTAATTCAGGTTGCAGTGCAACCGGCGTTTCTTTGGGTACCCCGGTAACCGGTGACAATTGCTCTGTAGCCAGCGTTACAAACGACAATACATTAACTACTTTTCCTTTAGGTACGACAAATGTAACATGGACGGTAACAGACGTAAGCGGCAACACTGCGACTGCAACACAAACGGTAACGGTTATTGATAACATTAATCCGACAATCACCGCTCCCGCCAACATTACGGTATATGCTAATTCAGGCTGCAGTGCAACCGGCATTTCTTTAGGAGCCCCGGCAACCGATGATAATTGCACTGTGGCAAGTGTTACCAACGACCACACTTCAACTACTTTTCCTACAGGAGTAACAACTGTAACCTGGACGGTAACCGATGCTGGCGGCAACACTTCGACTGCTACGCAAACGGTAACAGTTATCGATAATGTTAACCCGACTATCACCGCTCCAGCCAACGTTACGGCCTATGCTACTTTGCGTTGCCGTGCATCTGGCGTTTCTTTAGGCACCCCTGTAACCGATGACAATTGCACTGTAGCCCGCGTTACCAATGACCACGCATCAACTACTTTCCCTATTGGAACAACAACTGTAACCTGGACGGTAACCGATGGCAGCGGCAACACTGCAACTGCAACACAAACGGTAACGGTAACTGATAATGTTAACCCGACTATCACAGCTCCGGCCAATGTTACGGCCTATGCTAATTCAGGTTGCAGTGCGACCGGCGTTTCTTTAGGCACCCCGGCAACCGATGATAATTGCTCAGTAGCCAGCGTTACAAACGACCATGAATCAACTACTTTCCCTACAGGTGCAACAACAGTAACCTGGACGGTAACAGACGCCAGCGGAAACACTGCAACTGCTACACAAACAGTAACGGTTATTGACAACATTAATCCAACAGTCACAGCCCCGGCCAATGTTACGACCTATGCCAATTCTGGTTGCAATGCAACAGGCGTTTCATTAGGTGCGGCAGCAACCGATGACAATTGCACTGTAGCAAGCGTTGCCAACGACCACGCATCAACTACTTTTCCTACCGGAGTAACAACAGTAACCTGGACAGTAACCGATGCCAGCGGCAACACTGCAACTGCTTCCCAAACAGTAACGGTAATTGACAACATTAATCCAACAATCACCGCTCCGGCCAACGTTATAGCCTATGCTACTTCGCGTTGCAGTGCATCTGCCATTTCTTTAGGTACCCCGGCAACCGATGACAATTGCTCTGTAACCAGCGTTACCAACGATCATGCATCAACTTCCTTTCCTATAGGCGCAACAACAATAACCTGGACCGTAACCGATGCCAGCGGAAACACTGCAACTGCTACCCAAACTGTCACAGTTGTTGATAACATTAACCCAACCATCACTGCTCCAGCGAACGTTACAGCCTATACCAATTCTGGTAGCAGTGCAACCGGCATTTCTTTAGGCACCCCGGCAACCGATGACAATTGCACTGTAGCCAACGTCACAAACGATCATGGATCAACAACTTTTCCTGCTGGAGCAACAACTGTAACCTGGACAGTAACCGATGCCGGTGGCAATACAGCAACGGCTACCCAAACAGTAACGGTTATTGATAACATTAATCCAACAATCACCGCCCCGGCCAATATCACTGTAAATAATGAAACCGGCACAAACAGCGCAACTGTAGCTACCGGCACCCCTGCAACTGCCGATAATTGTTCAGTAGCCAGCGTAACCAACAACCATCCCGCTTCCAGCTACCCAGTTGGTACAACTACAATAACCTGGACAGTAACCGACGCCAGCGGCAACACAGCAACGGCTAATCAAACCATAACAGTGAATGACGCCGAAGCCCCGCATGCAATCTGCAGGAATTATACTTTAGTTCTTTCAGGCGGCACAGGCACGGTAACAGCGGACAATATTAACAATGGCAGCTATGACAATTGCGGCATTGCCAGTATGACCGTTTATCCCAACGTATTTACCTGTTCACAGGCCGGAAACCATACAGTAACCCTAACCGTTACAGATATACACGGCAACGTTTCAAGGGGCACTTCTGTTGTTACGGTTCCATCCAACCCCGCGGGTAGCGTAACCGTTACACCGGCAAGCGGTGCCTATACCGGTGGCGTAGCCAATAATATCTATCTCGGTTACGGGCCACAATCTGCTGTACTTGCGGCTAATGCCACTGGCGGCAGCGGCTTTACCTACTCCTGGTCACCCTCGACTGCACTAAGCAGCAGCACTGCAGCTAATCCTACGTTTAGACCAACGTCTGCCGGTCACTGTACTTATACTGTCACAGCTACTAACAGCAACGGCTGTTCCGTTTCTCGCACCGTATCCATGCATGTGGTCGATGCTGTGGATCACTGCCATTCAGGCAAGGTTATTTTATGCCATACTCCTTCCGGCCACCACTGCGGCCGTCAGCAGCTGTCTGTAAGCGTAAGCGCTGTTGATGCACATCTGTCAGAACATTCAGATGACCACCTGGGGTCATGTCATAGCGGTTGCCATTCAGGTGAAGAAAGGCAAGCGTTGCAGGGAAGCGCCAGCACCACTCCGGAAGTAACGCAGGTATTCCCTAATCCATCAAACGGAACATTCACTATATTGATTCCAGCAAACCAAAAGGATGCAATTATTGTGATTACAGACTTTAGTGGCAGAATATTGGAAACACGCTCCATTTCAGAAAACAGCGGCAGCCCGATTGAAGTTAGCCTCACCGACGCCACACCCGGAATGTACTTTGTGAAAGTAAATGCCGGCGAATTCAGCCATGTCGAAAAAATGGTGATCAGGTAAATTTTGTCATCGTTTCTAATTACTTTTTTTGAAAGAGGCCGCCCGACAAAAAAGGGCGGCCTCTTTTATATTGAACGGTTCCACAGGCCATGAAATTGAATGTCCCCACTGGTCGCAGCGTCTCGCTGCGTCCTCCTTCTACTAGCGTCCGCTTACGAGATAATCCTCCCTCCGTTGTAAGCAGACTACTATCAGTTATAGAGGTCAATGGAAACCTAAACGCTAATTGGATCAATGACACCCAATCAGCTAATTTGCTAATCAGCATAACTTGTCCCGGCCATTTGTCAGGATCAGCTAATTAAAATTCCGTCCATTTTTTATATTTTCGTTCCCTCAAATAGCGAAAATGAAAAGTTCTAAATTATTTTTATTGATATTGCTTCTGGTGGGCAATGTACTAACAGCCGTAGCGCAGGGCAGCATGTCCCCGAAACCAAACCCAACTGATACATTCATCAGCACATCCGACATCCATTTCGACCCGTTTTACGACCCTACTATTGTTACCCAGCTACTCGCAACCGACCACACTGGTTGGGAAGCGATCTTTAGAACATCCGCAATTACCGCTATCAGCGGAGACCATCATGACTCCAACTATCCACTTTTCATATCAGCACTTGAACAAATGAAAGCAGTGCAACCCCACCCTCATTACATGATCGTGACCGGAGACTTTCTCGCCCATCACTTTACGTCCACCATTTCCAGTTACACCACCGATAGTGCTACCCAGAGCAGATTCATCGCTGAAACCATCCGTTTCGTAGCCTACATGTTCAGCAAATACTACCCCGAAACAATCATACTTCCCGTCCTAGGCAATAACGACTCCTACTGCGGCGACTACGATATGCCTATGGGCAACGCCTTCCTCAAAATGTTTGCCCAAACATGGGTACCCCTCCAGCACAATAACGACAAAATGAAGGACAGCTCATTCGTGGCTCTTTTTTCAAAGGGAGGCTACTACAGCTACATTCCCGCAAACGAACCCGCTCATGAAATGATCTTCCTCAACACCATCTTCTTTTCAGTGAACTACAATAGCTCTTGTACGGGTATGCCTCTTCCTTCAACACAGCCCGGCACCACCCAGTTAACCTGGCTCGACAACGAATTACAGAAAAATGCTGCCCGCGGTCCTAAAAGCAGGAAAGTATGGATCGCTTGTCATATACCTCCCGGCCAGGACGTGTATTCGTCCATCAAATACGGCCAGACTGTAATGATGTGGAACTCACCCTTCAATTCAGGTTTCCTCAACGAACTCGATAAATACAAAAATGATATTGTCGCCAACTTTGCCGGGCACACGCACATGGATGAATTCAGGGTAGTCTACAACACGCTGAAAATCCCAATCTCATTCATCCACATTACCCCG
>CANCOG010000162.1 GCA_947379685.1 Flavipsychrobacter stenotrophus
TGCCCCATTTCATCCATAGGGATCAATATTTTCGATGCCTGTAAACCAGTACAACAAAGAAGGCAGACTACTGCCAGCGAAAGAACCTTGCTTTTCATGGAATTGAAATTTGTATACACTAAAATAAGTAACAATTTCCAGATAATAAAAAATATTTTGTCCTTGCCTGAAAATGAAAACTGCCGGCGATTGACCGGCAGTTTGGTAGTGGTTGTAATGTTATTATTTAATTCGGGACCCCATTATTCATACTCGGGTCATGCGGGTTCAGCTTGCTGAAATCTTTTTTTACAGGCCATCCGTCAAATGGTGGCTCATTTACAATAAATACCTGGTCATCAACAAGTCGCTGCAGGCAAATGTCGATCATGGTAGTCGAATTTGGTTTTACTATTGCATTGAACAGGTCACTGTCTGCGGCAAGTATCAGCTTGGCGTACCGCACAAAGCCCTTATCGGGCCTTGGGTTAAGTTGAATACCCAGGTGGGTAATTCCGGTCGTTGCTTCCCTCACAGTCTTGCCATCCTTTGCTACTACAGCGCCAGAACCTTTGAGGATATCGTTGTTAACGAAGTAGGTTACCGTTTCCCTGTTATTGCTGTTTTGCTGGCGATCAGCGAAAAAGCCTTCTGGCAGGTCGTTGGCGCTGCTTTGAGTGCCATCACCGCCGGTGAAGATCAGGTCGTAGTCGGTAACGGCATAACCCTCAGAGTCTTTGACTCTGAATATGATCATGGAAAACTTGTCATGAATAAAATAGCGGTCTTTTGAGAAAATGTTGCCGTCCACTTTTTCAACCTTGTCCGCAACCTGTAATGCAGCAGTCTCCGAATTGAAGGCGGTGATCAGGCTATCGTAGTCTGCCAGAGAGGCGACCTTCATTGATCTCAGTATTGCATCGACTGTATCGGCACCCTGAGGGTCACCAATAGTGTTTTTTACACCCGCCATAATTCCCATATCAGTACCTGAGTGGGATGTGTGTTTTACAATGCGGAATGCGGTTGCCGGTGCAACAATTGGGGTGACCGTGCCACCAGGCTCGCTGGTTACACCATCAATATGTTGCTTAATGCTCAGGTAAGTAGCATTCAGGTTGGCTCCGGCACATCTTACAACCCCGTCCGACCCCAGTTCTCCTGTGTAAGAATTCAGGGCGTCATAAAATTTCCGGTCAATGTCCTGGCCCGTGATCACGAATGGGAAAATGCGATCTGGACTAATTTCAATCGCTCCTTTCTTTATCCAGTCCTCGTTTAATTTCCAGGCTTCACTGCTGCCCACACACAACCAATCCAGAACGCCCTGCCCTGGCTCAACTCCCTTAATGAAAGAATCAAGCCTGCTTAAAGTGCCCTTGCCTAGTTTCGCCAATGCCGATCCGAAATTAGCCGGAGCGAGCATGATCAAATGACTCACAGGGCACTTGCCGGGCCATCTGTTGCTGTACCTGCTATACCAGTCGCGCAACACTGGCCCTCCGGTTGAATGGGTAATGACAACAAGGCGGGTTCCGCTTTGTATTGCCGTCGCAAACTTATCTGTGATAGCTGCCTGAAAGGCTCTTGAAATATCCTGTACCCTCACTTCATCCCTGAAGCTGATGTACTGGCCCAGATAAATGGTTTCTAATTTAATGTCGATACCTTGCGCTGCTCCTTCTGCCTGCAGTCGTGCGGGTAAGGAACCATAAGTGTTAAGGTTGGTGACACTCCATCCATGTACAAAAACGATGGTTACCTGACTCATAATTAAGTTTTGTTTGTTTTGAGAATGATCAACAATAGTTTATTGTTCCGGCACTTTTATGCCGGTTTCAATTGGTTTTTAAAAATAATGAGATTTTGTTTAATTCTCAATAAAACAATCAAAAATAAAATGAAATAAAGTGTGTTGTTATTTTGAAGAGCTTACATTGTGCCTCAGCCACCGGCCGGCGGTAATGAAGAAATTACCGTGGTAGATATTGCCATCATCTTTTGCCCTTGAAGATGGGATCAGGTTGCCCAATGCGGCATTGAAGCCGCCCTTAAAATAAAAACCATTTTTAAGTTCATATCCGGCAACTATTCCTGCCCCTAAATCGAATCGTTTTATGAGACTACGGTCTTGCCCAATATTTAGTGATACATCGGTTGTGCGGTGGGTGTCTTTATAGTTTTGAAAGGCGGCAATATTAATTCCAAGGTGAGGGCCGAAGCCAATAAACCATCTGGATTTTATCGGCCTTACCATCAACAGAAACGGGATTTCAATGGTTTGCATGGTCACATGAATAGACGGTGTATCCAATGGATCTATGCCATTTCCCAGGTAGTAAGGGTCCACAAATCTATAGTCCACGATCCGTTTCATCTCCCACGAACTTCTCACGTAGTTTGCTGCCGTTTGGAAGGAAAATTTCTCGTTGATCGGAAATTCGAAATTACAGCCAACCCGGTAGTTGAGATAAATAGTTGCGCCCGAACTATTGGGCAGGTGTGAGGCATAATAAGTTGGGTTTGTAAGATTATAGGTGTACAACGAAAAATTAAATCCGGCTTCGGGTGCTATTTTGATTTTTGCATATAAGCTGGTAGCTAAAAATAAAAATATGGAAAAAATGAGCAGGCGTTTTTTCATTGTAAAGCGAGATGAACTACAAATATAGCTAACCATTGTTTCCCTGCAATGGGCAGGCATTGAGCAGTTTACAACAACTTCGGGTTGGCTATTTTTTTATGTTTGCTGCTTCCGATGCACTGATGCATTTGTAGGTTACATTTTGGATGGCCATGTCCCTTTTGTCTGGCACGCTCAGTCCCATTTTATTGGGAAGATAACAATAAGCTAAGTGGTTTGTTGGGTCGGCAAAAGCATTTGAACCACTTGCGCCTCCAAACCCAAATACCTCGTTATTTACCGCATATTTCGATAATTTGCCGCCCTTCATAAAGCCCAGATTGTAGTACATATCCATGCCCATAACTATATCGGCTTCGCCTCCGGGGGGGACTATTGCAGGTGCTGCCAGGTCATTTTTTGTTCCATCATTCAGATGTAGCGGATTGGAAGGGTCAATAAAGAGGTTGTACAGGTAGGCCACAGCTCGCGCTGTGCCAATACCGTTTCCACTGGGTTCTTCAATGAGCCAGGTTGCCGGTTCATTTACGTTGTAACCCTTTATTGTACTTAGTGATTTCATGAACAACGACGAAGGATTGATTACCTTTTTTCGCATCGCCCTGGGCAACTGTCCCAAATGAAATAGCCGCTTGGCGGGTCCTGCCAGTTCTATTGTCGCGACCCGTTCACTGATGATCGTATCTGGTATCCCAATGTAAAATTCGATACTATTGGGTGTTACTAATTCATCGTGCAGGTATTGGCCAACTGTTCTGTGCTTTGCATCTGTGAGCCGGGAAAGTTCCCGCATATACATACCCAGTAGTCCGGCCGAATATCCGTTCCTGGAACCCGGTTCCCACATCGGCTTTGCACATTCCAGTTTCGACTTCACGTAGTCAAAATCATTCATCCTGCTTAATGGTATTTTCTTGTCAAGCAGGCAAAGGCCGGCCTGATGCGCCAGCAACTGCCTCACGGTAATATGCTCTTTGCCATTTTGCGCAAAGGCTGGCCAGTAGGTGCTTACTTTTTGATCGTAATCCAGAAGCCCATCATTATGGAGTTTGGCGAGGCATAGTGCAGCTACTCCCTTTGTAGCGGAGAAATATAAACAGAGTGAGTTTTCGGTCCATTCCCGTGTGCCTTTTTTATCCATATAACCACCCCATATGTCTACCACTTTTTCATTTTTATAGTAGATTGTAAGTGCAGCACCGGTCTCACTCTTCGTCCTGAAATTATCGGTGAATTGTTGCCTGACAGGTTCAAAACCGGGAGCGACATATCCGTGTACAAAACGTTCGGGGGCTTTGTGCATTTTTTTTAGTTTCGTGTTGCAGGAGGCAAAAATGAGCAACAACGTTATGAGAGCGGTTGCGTTTTTCATGGTAGCTCGAATATTTGAATTGCAAAAGTTGGTACTCTATTTTTGAATTTTTGTGACTTGCCTCAGCGTAGAGAATGACATTGGTCATATGTTGAATGTTTTATTTTTTTTGTTGTTTGGGAGAGGGTGTTGAAGGTGTTCCGTAAAGTTGGTGGGCTTTAATTGGGCTTGCTGTTAGAGGTGTTGAGTGACAACAGTCATTTTAGCTATTGATTTTGGTCATTACCACAAACCTTTACGTAATATACTTTTGTTGCACCTTAAAAGGTAGGGGACGTAAGGTTGGCTCGAATTTGTGAATTTAAAAAAGTTTGGCAGGGTACTCATGGATTTTAAATTGACATTATAGGGAGATGCCATCAAGAAGATGTTTTTTGGGAGAGGACCGGAGCATTATTGTTTTGATCTGTACGTTTGTCATTTTCGGTATTGTTGTTGTGTAATCATAAGCTTTAGAATTCCAAGAAGAGAAAAGAGGGAAATTAACCGGTGAGACGCTGTGTATTATAAATAAAAAGACCCACCAAAACTATAATATGAAAATCCCGTTTGTGTTTTTGATAATTATTCATGGCTTGATCCATTTTATGGGTTTTGGCAAGGCCTTCAACCTTGCCCCCGTGAGTCAGCTTACACTGGATGTTAGTAAGGTGAATGGATTATTGTGGTTAACGACTGGGTTGTTATTCCTTTTGTCTGCGATTGTTTTGTTGATGGGAAGGGAATGGTGGTGGGTGACGTGCCTGGGTGCTGGTCTCCTCTCGCAATTTTTGATCTTTGGTGCCTGGCGAGACGCTAAGGCGGGAACTGTCATGAATGTTGTTATTCTTTTGGTTGCGGTAATTGGTTACTCGTCATGGCATTTTGAACATAGGTACAAGCAGAAAGTTGCTGCCAATCTTTCCGGACTAATTGGGGATTCTTTACTTGTAGAGACCGATCTCGCAACTTTGCCATTGCCGGTTCAGAAGTATCTGCGATATACGGGTTGCGTTAATAGCCCGAAAGTGAAAAATTTCAGGGTTGAATTCAAGGGGCAGATCAGGAAAAATGAACAATCGGATTGGATGCCATTTACCTCGGTTCAATATAATTTTATAGATCAATCGGCAAGGCTGTTTTTTATGAAAGCGGTGATGAAACATTTGCCGGTAGCGGGTTTTCACTGTTTCAGGAATGGTGTTGCCTTTATGGACATCAGGTTGCTTTCCCTTTTTAAGGTGCAATATCAGGATGGGCGGGAAATGAATGAAGCGGAAACAGTAACCTTTTTCAATGATATGTGTTGTATGGCCCCGGCGTCGCTCATTGACCACCGGATCAAATGGCTGGAAACAGACGGTAACAAAGTAAGAGCCTCCTTTACCAATAATAACATCACTATTGTTGCGTGGCTTTACTTTAATGAGATTGGAGAACTCATCAATTTTGTGTCGGGTAACAGGTGGGCGGCAGGAGACAATAATGTTATGCGGCAGCTACCCTGGTCAACGCCCATCAAAAATTACCGAGCATTTAATGGTCATAAAGTAGGTTCTTATGCCGATGCCGTTTATAGCTATCCCGAGGGCGACCTGTGTTATGGCAATTTTACTACTATGGATCTAACATATAATTGCAAAAGTCTCAATTAAGAATTTGGTACAGTTCAGCATTGAGGTTTGAATGGAAAGAGCATGGTTCCCCCAAAAAAAGGGGGTACATTCCTGAAGAATGTACCCCCTTCATATCCATATTAATGTCGTAATAGTTTCGTTGTAGATAAAGGCTTTCGCAGTACCCGAGCTTTGAATAATGCCATCCTGTTAACGCATAACTTCAAGATATACGTATTGTTGTGGATTAACCTATCTGATAACAATAATACTGGCGGAGGATCTGCCAGTGTTATCCGTTGCCTTTAACATATAAATGCCCGATGGTTGATCCAACCGGATGTTTGCCTCCTGGTCTATGTTCAACTCTTTTATTGTTACACCAAGAACATTGGTGATAACAACATGGATAGGGGCCGTATGGCCAGATGATAAACTGACTGTAAATAACCCATTAGTAGGGTTGGGGAAAACAGCTACAAGTGCGCCTTCAACAGCGGTGGTTAAACTTTTGATACCAACATTACAATCTGCAAATGATTTTACTTTGATGAGCAGTTTCGACGAAACAGAACCGCAACTGTTGGTCAGTGTGTATATGACAGTGTCATAGCCAGGAGCAAGCCCAGTAACAATTCCGGAACTATTTACAGTTGCAATTGCAGCGTTGCTGGTTGTCCAGTTTCCTCCGGCCGTGGTATTTGTGAGTGTCAATGTGCCGCCTTCGCACAGGCTATCAATACCCACAATCGGGGCAACAGTAAGTGGTGCGTTTACAGTAATGTTATGGGTAGCTGATGCAGTGCCACAACCACTCGTAACCGAGTAGATTATGATTGCTGTGCCCGCGCTGACACCGGTCACCACTCCTGTACTGGATATTGTGGCTACGCCGGTTGCACTACTGCTCCATACGCCGCCGGAAGTAGGGTCGGTTAAGTTGGTTGTATTGCCCTGGCAAACGCTATCAGCCCCGGCTATTGATGCCACGGTAAGAGTGCTGCTTACTGTAATGCTAAGTGTAGCGGATGCCGTGCCGCAACTGTTAGTTACGGAATAGATAATGATTGCACTTCCCGCAGTTACTCCGGTTACAATTCCGGTTGAGGAAACAGTAGCAACACCTGTTGCGCTGCTGCTCCAGGAGCCACCGGCAGTTGTGTCAGCCAGAGCCGTTGTAAGACCAATGCAGATCGATGAAACCCCGGTGATAGGTCCAACAACTGGCAGTGGATTCACCGTTATCGTTTTTGTTGCCGGACAGCCCGATGCTGTATATGTTATTATTGCTGTTCCCGGAGCCAGACCCGAAACCACACCGGTGGTGGAAACCGATGCTATTGATGATGCCCCGGAACTCCAGGTACCACCTGCTGTTGCGCAGGCCAGAGTAATAGTTGCACCTGCACAAACAGAAGAGGCACCAGTAATAGCCGCCGTTGAGCAGCCTGCGTTACCGAAAATATATTCACCGGCCAGGGCACTCAGTGCAATTGTTGTTGGCATTGATGTATAAGGCGATGCAGTGTTGGTTGTCGATAATGCTGCACCCAGCCACGCCGAGCCGGAATATTGCTGGGTCACAAAGGAGCTGTTGCTGCCACCGATGATATCGGATGCATTGTAGGTGGCTTTGGGTGTAACATTGAAAGGACCCGCGGCCGACGCGTTTGTGATCTTCCAATAATGACTGGCCATATTCGAAGTATTCAGGCCGGAGGTTGACACATTTGGATGCAAGCCACTAAAAACTTTAACACCCAGGCTACCACTGGTGCCTGCTGAGCTGAGGCTCATGGCCAGGGGGGCATAATTTGTATCGCCAACTTCGAAATTCAGCGTGGTCTGATAGGCAATTGTTTTTATAAGTGTGCCATTCACATAGCTAGTTGCACTTGCCCCGGTAACGCAGGAAGCTATACCCTGAACTGACATGGTATACGCACCGGTATTGAGTTTGCCATTAACGAATTTTAGTGTGCCGAGTATTGAAGTAGACTGAGAAAGTGTTACGCCTGCTGTGTCGTTAATGGTGACAGATCCGTAAAATGAAGCCGGCATCATAGAGCCGGTTACCTGGGCGGACGTACCGTTGAACTCGAAACGGGCATTGGGGTCAAGGGTTACAGTTCCGGAAGTTACAATAGCTCCATTAACTCCCGATGGAGATGCCACGACGAGGTTTGACGAGCCGATCATCGTAAAAGCCCTGTTCCCATTCACTGTATAGGCTGCCGGACAAATCAGGGTTCCCGTACCATTGATAAACAATCCGTTTGAGCTGCCACCAGTAGCAGTACTGAAATTACTGTCCAGTTGGGCTGTAGCAAATGAATCGATATAAACGTCAGTTCCACTCCACGAGCCGGTACTTGTATTGCGGACGAGCATGGTTGCTGTAGAAGCTGGGAGGGCAAGATGCACTTCACTGACGTTAGTGGAGCTAAGGCTGGTCATTCTGGATGTTCCGTAGCTGTTATAATTGCCATATACATAGAACAGCATATTGGTAGACGAGCCGGAACAAACGGCCAGGCCAGTGCCCATTTTGTAATTTCCATGAATATTCATTCTCAATGTGCCGCCGGAACCGCTGGCATCGACTGTGTCACCTGACATAGTGTAGTTTCCATAGGTGCTCACGATGAGGCGCGGATTGGTACCGGCTGTGCCTACATTGCCGGCATTCATGAAGTAATCGCCATTAATAACGATATTGCCCGTTGCTCCACTGCCGCCAGATCCGTATACGAGCATTCTTCCTCCATTAAAATACACATGGCCATAAATAGTTATTGAAGCCACGATCCCGGTTCCCGAAATAGTAAGTGAGCCACCAGAATTAAATCTTACAGAATCAGGGGCTGATGAAGCGGTGCCTAATACCCAACTTGACGTCGAGGTAATTGTCATGTTTCGGGTTACGATCCAGGTGTCACCGGGTGTAGAAAATGACGAAGGAGATGTAGAGCCATTTGTCCAGCTCGACAGCGCGGTAATTGGGCCCGCTGCACTTGTCGTCCATGCTGTAGCGCAGCATTTTTGATGAAAAGCCAACAAGATCATTATAACCGTCAGGAGTTTGAGCACATTTGGTTTATTTGTAGGGCAACATTTTCCATAAGGTGCAAGACCAGGTACATTTGTTTTCATAAATGATCAGATTTTTATGATTTTGAGCGGCGAAAATAGCTGTTTTTGCTGTAGCATGGTGCGTTCCAGGTCATTGCAATGCAATAAGATGAGCAAAAGAATGGTCATTTTATTCGCATGAAAGCAGGAGTGCTTTCATGCGATATTCCTGGTGCGCCGGGCCATCGCAGATTTTTGCAGTGTACTCATACAATTTTGTGTCTTGAGGTACTTGTCTCCAGCCGCGCAGCAATTGTCTCTACCAACTCTTTCACTGTAAATGGTTTTGTCAGGTAGTCGTCTACGCCTAGTGTAATGCCCCTTATCCGGTCTTTTTCATCGCTAAGTGCAGTGAGAAAAATAAAGGGTGTTTTGCCTGCATTCGCATTATTGCGAACAGCTTTCAGTATCTCGAAACCGTTAATGTCTGGTAGGTTAATATCACACAAGATAAGGTCGAAGCGCTCGTTCTGGGCTAATTCAAGCCCCTTTGACCCCGTGAGGGCGATGGATACCTTAAACTGACTGAGTTCTAAAATGATCTTCAGGGCATTATTTAGTGCCTCTTCATCTTCTATAACTAGTATTGTTTTCATTCTGTTTCCATGTTGTTAGGTAAAGTGATAGTAAATGTTGTTTGCTTATTCATCTGGCTATTGAATGATATAGTTCCATTGTGCTTTTTTACCGCGTACTCTACCACCATTAGCCCAAGGC
>CANCOG010000163.1 GCA_947379685.1 Flavipsychrobacter stenotrophus
AGGACTCTTCTATCCGGTTGCGGCTTCCCTGCTGTTTCTATTGGCACTCAATACCAAACAACAGGCTATAGAATTCGTGCCGGTAATTGGGATTGTTCTATTATACAGCATTAAGAATATTAAAACCGTGGTTGTGGCAATATTATCAGCCATTGCGCTGCAAATGGCCATTTTACTGCCTTTCATTCAAAATGGCAGCCTGAACAAATTATATGACATAATTACGCATTCGGTAAACTTGTATAACAAATTATCTATTTGTGCATTCAACCTGTGGTACCTCATCATACCTGACAACCCTTACTTTATAGATGACAGAAGCACATTCTTCCTAATTTCTTATAAAGCCACCGGACTCATATTGTTCAGCATTTCAGCACTATTGGTACTGCTACCCTTGCTGAGACATACCTGGAAATTGAAATTTGAAAACCAGATGCCTAATGAAAGAACCTATCGCCTGCTGTTTCTCTCCACAGGATTGCTTTGCCTGTATTTCTTTTTCTTCAATGTACAGATGCACGAACGTTATGCCAATCCGATCATCATCCTTTTTTTCTTCTATGGGGTTGCCTCCAAAAACTACAAATTGTACATTCTCGCTTCAATACCCTACTTTCTCAGTCTTGATAAGTGCTTTCCCGACTTCTTGCCCATTGTACATTACAAACTTATATTTGCGAGCCGGGTCATCGCTATTTGGTATGGATTGACCGTTATATATGGCAGTTACCTGTTTTACAAGGAAGTGAAAATGGATCGTATCCCGTTGAGAGATTTGTAATAATGTACGGTTCCGGTACAGGAGAATGAACACCGGCAGACCGTTCGGACCGGCCGCCTGCGTCGGACAAAGTTTGATAAACGAATAAAATAAGCACAACCAAGAATACACATCCCAGATTGTTTACTACTGCCCCAGATAAGTGCCAGTAAACGGAGATTTCTTTTGAGATGTTTGCTTTTCCCGATGGGCTGTAAACTGTTTATACTGCTCTTCAGTGAGCGTCTTCTTAATTTGCTCTTCCTTGGCTTGCTTTATCTTAGTTTTTTCTTCAGCCCTCACAACCTTGTTTTTAATTCGGTCGAGGCTGTCGCTTTTAAATGCAAAAGATAGATTTATGGCATTAATTTTCTCATATTGGGCAGTCTCCAACGAGAGGTTTTTATACATCCAACGTGTTTGCTCCCTCGCCTTTTCCTCCTCTACCGATCTTTTCACTGGTGGTTTCGGCTCCAATCTTACCTGGGCAACGACTGGCAAAGAAAAACAAAACATAAAAAGCATAGTTATACAAATAACTATCCTTAAGGCGCTTATTTTTCTTTTTATCATCATATTTGTTAACAACATAGTACTCAACAAAAAAATACTGATATGCAATTTAAGCCATTCTTTTCACAGTAAAAAATAAATTTCCCCCCAACTGTCAATAATTCTGAAGTTTCCATGACACAAATCATGCCACTGGCTAAGCATAAAAATAGTCTTAACTTGACTTTCGGAATTAACTGATGCAGTAAAGCTATCATAACCCGGTAAAAGGACCAACAGTAGCCACTCAAATCAATAAAATTGAACATTCAAGCAAAGTCATGAAATTAATTGCTGCACTGAATTTCAATTAACGATCTACAAGGCTTAACCACTCTTTTATTACATCCCTGAGCGCCCCCTCACGGGCGTTAATATCTGCCATATCTTTAAAAACAACCGTCCGACGACCATCGGGGTAAGTACCCTCAAGTAAACTGTCACTATTACTCAGCTTTGAGCCACTCGGAAAAACGAGCATGATCCTGCCTTTGAACAGGTTAAAGACAGCAATTTCACGTTTGTATTCCTTTGGGTCAAATGGTTTCATTTCACCGGTATAATAAAAACTTGGGTTATTCCATTTTATCCGCTCCCCTACTTCATTGTCGGAACTTAAAATAATTTGCCGCAACGCCGCAACCACCTCACCTATTGCAGGCTCCAACTTGCAGATGTGTGCGGAGACTTGTTCTTCATCTGTAAGTACTGGTTTTTTATTTTTCATACTCTTTAATTTTCCCGCCAATAAATCCCTTTATTGAAACTCAATAAAAATATCAAAAAGTCTGGATAATGGAAAATATTCAGCCCGACCCACAACACATAAACTAAAGTTACACTACCTTTCAATAAAATTAAACAATATGAAAAAGCTCGTTTTTCTGATAGCTACGCTACTGTACTTTTTGCCACAAACTTATGCGCAAATGACGCTGGCGAATAATTTTGGGGGCAATGGTTGGAATGAAATTCAGGTGGTTAATTTGACAAACTCGGGCAAAAAAATAGCAGTGGTGCGAGGTCAAATTTACGCCACAGGACCTGACACCATACATTACTACAATCTTGATTATTCGCTTTGGAAAACGATAGTTTGCCCAAACATCCCTCATTTCTATGGCGAATTCTGTTTAAACCGAAACTATGTAAATATTAGCTATTCTTCCGAAACTCTTTTCAATCTTGACACACTACTTGAAGCAGCCATTTTCTACAGGGATTCAACAAATATACAACACGGTAAAATATTAATTATCAACGAAAATGGCACGATTGTGGACTCCATATTAAACACTATTCCATTGACATTCAAAGTACATAACATTAACCCAACTACATATATTGCAACTGTAACAACAACAACATCTACTTTGGCTTTAAACCTCCCTGGTACCATCCCTTGCGATGCCTGCGGCGGAGGTTTAGGATTAACAAAAACCGAGACCGATAAAAACCTAATTTCCGCACCAATTCCCAATCCATCAAAAGACGAGGTGAAGATATCCTTTAGTCTACCGGAAGGAGCCAGCCGAGGCGAACTGAATATTTACAATACAAATGGCCAAAAAGTAAGGAGCTACCAGGTCGATAACAGGTTTGGTTTTATTATGGTGGACAACTCGCAACTGGCTTCTGGTACGTATTATTACAACATCACCAGTAATGGCACAGTGACGTCCAGCCAGAAAATGCTGGTGATCAGGTAGCTGTATCTACATATTTCCTTTTAATAAAAAACTAATCTGCCGAGCAGGAATCAACTAACATCGAGCAATCAGACTACATATAAACTGGTGATTTTTAGAACCACTTGGGTAATTACATCGCTGCACTCAATAACAGCAACTTATAAGTCAAGTTATTTTCAGATTTTTTTTGACAATTCAACTGATAAAAATATCTTTATGTGAAATTTGTAATTTTCTGGTGATAAACAACCAGCTTTTACCATTTTATCTAAACTGCAAAAAGTATGAAAAAGAAACTTTTACTATTACCTGTTATCCTTGTCATGGCTTATTTCGTTTTCTCCAGCCATTCTACTACCCCGTCCACGACTGGGATTAATGGGACCGCCGCAACAGGCTTTGGAAATACCTGTCAAAACGGTTCAGGGTGTCATACTTTTGGTTTCAGGACAAATGTTACGATCACACTTGATTCTGCTGGAACACCGGTTGGGCATTATATTGCCGGCCAAACATATCACGTAAGGATAACAGGTGTTAACACTTCCACTACTGCCACCCTACCAAAATTCGGGCTACAGGTCACTGCCGTAAAGGCTACAGGAGCAGGAACGACTGGAGCCACAATGGCCGGCAGCTTCCCAACAACCAGCCTTCCTCCTAATACAGCGGTTAATACTTTGGGTGGTTTGCAAATTTGTGAACACACTACTCCACTTGCAGCTACTACCGGTTCGGGGGGCACAGGCACAACGTATGTTGATTCATTCGAATGGACAGCACCATCGGCTGGTACTGGATCGATCAGGTTATATGGCACAATTAATGCCGTAAATAACGATGCCGCCAGTTCGGGCGATGCATTCAATCTAGCATCTGCCAATATCACAGAACTAACCGTTCCTGCTACAGCAGCAATTACAGGTACAACAACTGTATGCGTGGGTTCAACAACAACGCTTAGTGATGCTACCGCAGGTGGTACCTGGAGTAGTGCAACCCCATCAGTCGCTACAATTTCTTCTTCTGGAGTTGTAACAGGTGTCTCGGGCGGTACATCTGTAATTTCTTATGCAGCATCTGGAGGTACAGTAACTACAACGGTAACCGTTAACCCTATGCCGAGTGCAGGCACCATTACAGGTTCCAGTTCACTTTGTGTTGGCTCCAATACTACATTAACTACCACAGGCAGCGGTGGTTCATGGACCAGCGGTTCTACGGCCGTAGCTACAGTTACGTCAGGCGGTGTGGTTCATGGCGTAACAGCAGGGACTACTATTATTACCTATACTTCGACCAATTCCTGTGGAACAGCTTCTGCATTCTTTAACGTAAATGTATCAGCAACCGTAACCGGCGGTACAATTTCCGGGCCATCTACTGCTTGTACCGGCTCCGTTACAGCACTTACAGAATCTATTCCAGGCGGTACCTGGACAAGTACAGCCCCATCGGTAGCAACAGTTGACGCCTCAGGTAATGTAACTGGAGTTACAGTTGGCACTGTCACCATTAGCTATGCTGCCACAACAGGTTGTGGAACAGGTTATACAACCCATGCTATGACCGTTGCCGCTTCACCTACCGCGGGTGCAATCACTGGCATTCCTTCCTTATTCTGCACATCAGGTGTTGCTGCTTTAACCGCATCCGTATCTGGCGGAGTATGGAGTGTTTCCAATAGCGCACTTGCTAGTATAGATGCAAGTGGAATGATTACCGGACTCGCCGGTGGAACTGATACCATTTATTATGCTGTTACTAATGCTGCGGGCTGCACCGCAGTTGCTTCTGCAACACTGCTGGTACATGCAGGCCCTCCGGCTACTATTACAACTACAGGTGGTGTTACCGCTTTTTGCGCAGGCAGCAGCCTTGTATTGCACGCCAATACCGGCAGCGGACTTAGCTGGCAGTGGTACAACGGAGCAACTCCTATTTCTGGGGCAACATCTTCTACCTACACTGCAACCGCCGGTGGAAGTTACATCGTAGATGTAACCAACGGTATCGGTTGTACAACAGCATCTGCAGCTACTGTTCCAACGGTAGTAACCGTACCTGAGATCACTGTGCCTGCCGCGACAACGGTTTGTGCAGGCGGCCATGTAGCACTTTCTGTTCCGGCTGGCAGTTATACCACCCTGTATCAATGGAAGAAAAACACTGTGAATATCAGCGGGGCTACCACCAACACATATACTGCTACAGGTACCGGAAGCTACACCTGTTTTCAAACTATTTCGGGTGGCTGTGCAGGCATTACATCGGCAGTTAATGTGACCGTACAGTCTACTATTGTACCGCCAATCGCATACAGTGGTACAACTTTCAGCACGGGTACACATTATGCAAACTACCAGTGGCAGTTAAATGGCACCGCAATTTCCGGTGCTACCAGCTCCAGCCTGACAACATTTACTTTTGGAACGTACACAGTAAGGGTAACCGATACTTTTGGTTGTACTGGCATCTCGGCCGGTTATATTTTGAGCGATCTGGCTGTGGGCAATACAACGGGAAACCAATTGCAGGTTTATCCTAACCCGGCCAACAACGTAATTGTTATCAGCAACGCTGCCGGAACAAGCATCACTGGACAGTATTTCATTACAGATGTACCTGGTAAAACCGTTTTGCAAGGCACAATGAACAGTGCAGCACAGCAAGTTGATATCAGTACACTTGCACCTGGCAACTACATTCTTAAAGTAATATCCGAAAATGGCATGAGTAAGAATGAGCTATTCATAAAACAATAACCAGAAAATCTTACGTAAAAAAGGGCGATACCTGCTTGGTATCGCCCTTTTTTAATAACGTTTCTTACATTGTCATTAACTAAACAGCGACTACTTTGCGTCTTTGCGCGAAACCCTCTGAAATTCTCCTAAACCCAGGCTTTGTGCCCTTTGCGCCCCTTCTTTGCGCCCTTTGCGTGAACGATACCTGACCCTCATATCTGCTAGTGCCTTTGCGTGCCCCCGCACGCAAACCTCACCTTATCGCCTGCTTCAATTTCCAGAGCAGCGAATTATTGCGGAGCAACACGAGGTAGAGTTCACGCGTGCCGCCGAAACTCCGGAAAAACCGTTCTACACCCGGGTCCATACTACCCTCAAAGTCAAATTGACGCAAACCCATTTTTTGGGCCTCCTTCATAGAATGCCAATGCAAAAGTGACATAGCCTTTGAGCTTTCCGATTGCGGGTTTTGGCCATTCATGATGGAATAACAGAAATTTTGGTCCCATACCATCCAGCAAGCACCCTGAATCACTCCATTTTGCCTGGCTACCCAAAGAGCCCCGGCATTATTGGCAATGCAAGCCTGCAATAACTGCTGCAGGTCAGCTAGGGAATGGGCAATACCCTTCTCCTTACGGCCAAGCGTGTGTTTATGAAATTCAAAAAGTTCATTTATGCAAGCTGGTTCATTGGTAATCACGCATTCCTTTTCGGCTTGCTTAATGTTGCGGCGGGTGGTCTCCTTCATGTTAGCCAATAATGTAGCTTCGTCTACTCCAAGATCAACTATAAATGTTTGCCTTACCTGTGGTGTCAAACCATAATGCTGTAACAACCCTGCCTGTTTTATGCCCGGCTGTACTGCAAGATCCCATACCGGCGCATCTGGCAATAGTTTTAAAAGTTCAGCAATGGTATCATATTCAAAACTGTCACGGTTGCTTTCCTTCATATCAGCAGGAAAGAAAACCTGAGGACCCAGGTAGGGTGTCATTTTCGGGGAGCGCATGATTGATATTCCAGCCTTCCGGTCAATAGGATAGGTCCATGCTCCGGTAATTCTTTCCCCCTTTCGGGTTATAGCCACATCCCATTCATGACATACCTTATCCAACCACCACGCTTGCGCAAAAACAAGCATCCCGGGGTGGGCAGCACACAATTCGGTATATAATGACTTGTTATTCATGTTTTTGAAGCGGCGACTAAGATTGTAACCGCCGGGAAATTTATTTAAACTGTAACACCTTAGCAGGCTGAATGGTGCGAATATACAACGCGGGTAGCCACATGCACAACACAAACAACACCAGCGATGCCAGATCGATGCCCACCACATGCCACCACACAATTTTTACCGGCGCATACTTCATAGAATAGGTCTCTTCTGGCAAGGTAAGTATGCCAAATTTCAATTGCACCCAACACAAACCTAACGCAATAACATTACCCAATAGTATTCCAGCTGCGCCAATGATGCCCCCTATACTCAGGAAAACAGAGACCGTCCCCTTAAAGGGCATACCCATAGCCTTCAGTAACCCTATCATTGCAGCCCGGTCAACCATAAGTATGACCAATACGGCCCCCATATTGATGAGCGAAACCACAGCCATAATGATCATTAAAATCAGTCCGTTCAGTTTTTGGAGGTTGACCCAATCAAATATGTTGGGGTAGTTTTCAGCCACGGTTATAGACTCCAGTGGCGCAATTATAAGACTATAATGAATATAATCTGACACCGAATCAGCATATCGGTCACTTTCCAAATCCACCTGGTAGGCATTAATGCTATCTGCCGTCCAGCCGTTCATACGCTGCAGCAAACGGATATCACATATGGCAAAAAAGCGATCCACTTCTTCCATCCCACTATGGTAGAGCCCGGCAACCCTCACTCTGCGTAGCCGGGGCAGCGCGCCTCCATTCAGGAATTCCAGTTGCACCGTATCGCCTGTTTTTACATCGAGCCGGTTGGCGGTGCCTTCAGAAAGCAACACCTGCCGGGAATAGGTACTGTCCGTGTAATCGATATGAGCCCCTGAAATATCAATGCCGGGGGAAAAACGATAATGCCCGTCCACCCCCTTCAGCTGAATACCCTCCATATGACCCTTTGCCTGTATGATGACCGGTCGCTGCGCAAATGGCGTCACTTGCAGCACATGGGGTATCCGCTGCATTTCTGCAAGCAGTTTCTTATCCAGATAAATGGGTGGAACGGTTACCGAAGATGATTTAGTGAGATCAAAAGACGATACATGCACGTGCCCGTTAAAGCTATATAACTTCTCCTTTATGGTCGACTGAAACCCTGTAACCACCGCCATAGAAAGTATCATGACCGCAACACTCAGCCCCGTAGCCACTACCGCCAGCCTGATGATAAATGAGAAGGCCCCTTTCTGCCGCGTAAGATACCGGCGCGCTATGAAAAATGGTAAGTTCAACGGGGTAAAAGTAAGGTTTTTTTGAAGGTAAGAGACTGGTTCTTTGGCCGGTTTGCGTAAAGCTGGTCGAGGAACAATCGATGTAAGATGAAATACTGGCAAAAATTGGCCCTCGCTCTATTGTTTGCACTTCAAATCGCGAAAGGCCCCAAACATCTCAACTATAAAGTCATCGGATTACTCAATTTCAGAATTGGAATATGCTGGAAATCCTTTTCATTAATTGTAAACAGAGTTAATCCATTGGCAACAGGTGTTGCTGCAATAATGGCATCAGGTGTCTTTATCTTCTTGCCTTTCCTGGTCGAAACGCATCTCAATACAACATCTGGTGTAATTTCATAGATATGGCTGTCACTTAGGAAATTTTCAACATATCTTTTTATTGACGGATCCTTAATATTCCAGCATAGTAACTCATTCTGGCTAATTATTGATACGTTAGGTATTGCGTCAATAACATCACTTACAAAAGCCATACCCTTCACAGGCAGCAACTCTGATAAATAATCAGAAACGACATTTGTATCCATCAGGAATTGTCCCATTCTCCACGCATTTTAGTAATATGCTCATTTAGGCTCTTGCCATCATCCTTAGACAGAATACCACGGTATTTATCAGACAACTTTGGCCCAGGAGGCACATCATTTTTTACTAGCTTTATGATGTTCATAGCTTCTAGATCCTGTAATAATTGCCACGCCATGGTATGAGTTAATTCTAATCTTACTGTTTCTGTCATATATACCGCTTTTCAAATGTACTTACAATTACAAATATACAGACTTTTCAAGCTAAATCCCGAACCGAGAATGGCATTTCGAAATCAATCACAATCTAACACATTACAAACTATCCTAATAATACCAAGGTTATTCTTCACAAATAAGAATACGACTCTACACTCCTCTGCGTACTCAGCCAAAATCAAAAAAAGTGCGTCACTCTGCAGTCAAATCCACTAGCCGACACAATCAGCTAAATAGCTAATTAGCACATCAGCTAATTACCCCCAGGCCCACCCAAAAAAAGAGCACCCATTACAGGTGCCCTTTCATTGCAATGTAAATCCTAACCACCTATTCTTTAACTATTTTCTGTACTACTTTCTGATCGCCTGAGGTGAG